>CAZEQQ010000139.1:0-6860 GCA_964514425.1 uncultured archaeon | reverse complement strand
TCTAAGCGCGATAATTCCCGGAATTTTGCTTCCCCCAGTAGTTATTAAGTCATCTATTAAAACAACAGAAGAATGGCTGGGAATAAAACCTTCTACTAATTTTTTCGTTCCATGTTCTTTTGCTTCAGGACGAACAATTAAAGAAGGAAGTTTAAGCAAATAACCTAAAGTTGCAGAAAAAGGCACACCTGCAACAGCTACTCCCGCTAAAGCGTGTTTATTTGGAATACGTTCAACCATATCTTGATAACAACTTATAACAAACTGGAAAACTTCAGGATAAGAAGAGATAAGGCGAAGATCAACATAGAACCAAGATTTTAAACCAGATTTAAGAGTAAACTCTCCAAATTTCACAATACCATTTTCAACTAATAACTTAACCAACATATGCTTTTTATCGGTCATATGTAAAACAAGAATTTAATAGGTTTAAACCTTTTTATGTGATTCAAAAAGAAACGAAGAAAAAGAGAATTAAACTTAATAAAGTTCAAACTCATCCAGAAGTAAATAATAATGTGTCGTCTTTTTGTATCAGATGCCCAAGAATTAATGGACTAGACGTTAAATCAGCTTTACAAATCGGACAAGTAGGACGTTGTCTGATCCAAGATGAAAAATGGTCTCTATGTCCAGCATAATTGCAGTTAGGACACAAACTGACAGGAACATTTTCTTTAAATTCAAAGTTTTGAAGACAAATAATACACTTCTCCCCAGACAATGCTTGTTCAATACGAGTGGCTTGAGCCATTAATTCTCCTCTTTTGTTCTCATCTTTTTCCACTTCAATGTTACGGATTAAATCACCTAAAGCTATAGATACTTTGTTCCTGTTCACAAAGGAAGGAACCTCTTTAGACTCTTCGACATACTTCTTAATATCACTTAAAACATCAGCAGAAAATTCTCTAACCTTAACTGTACCCGATTTAAGAGCATTGAGGGCACGATTAGACATTCTGCGCACTCTTTTACCAATAGTTCTACTAATAGGACTTTTCTTTCCACAATAAGCACAAAACTCACTTTCTTCAGGTATGCTTCGATGACAATATCGACATCATTCCATTTAATTCACCAATACTAAAATGACAGTTAAAAGGAAATAAGCACTATGATATAAAAAGGTTTTAGATTAGATTTTCTAAGACAAAGTGAAAGTAGAAAATAATAGCAAAATATTAATCCTATTCTTCCTGTTTTGGTTCATCCTCTTGTTTTTGCTCTTCTTCTCTTTTTTCCATTTTTTCCCTATTTTCTTTATAATAATCTATCATTGTCGATGAGACCGTCTTTGATGATTGACAATTGGAACAATAGAAATAACTTCCACCTGAAGGAGGGTAATAACGTTCCATCCCTAAACCGCATTCCTCGCAAATTTCTGCTAAATCTTCAAACTCTAAAATGATATTAAGAAAATCTCCCGATTCCAAGTAATACTTAGCATATTTAATAGCTTGTTGCATAGTATCTAAATCGGTTAACTCAATAAGTGTGCCATGCATTTTATGACGAGAAATATACTCCATACCTATTTTAGGTTCCACTCTATGTGTAGCAAGAGGGTTAACAGAAACATATATACCTTCTGTAGAGTTAACGACCATTTCAGTAATAGCTCGATTTTGTAACCCTAACCCTAAAATGTTGAAGGGCATCAGATAGATACTAAGGTCAGAGCTAAAATTAGCATACATAGGAATTGTACCTATAGGTTCTTTGGTATATAACCCTAAATGTTTGCAATAACCTCTTAAAACATGTTTTACTTTCCTAACAATTGTCAAATCTTTAGAATCAGTAATAACATAATCTAAGAATAAAATATCCGGTTTGAAAGATAATTTTTTCAAAAGAGCAATAATGTTATCAATTTTATCGTGTTTTAAGATCAAACTAAAGTAGAGATGGGAATAATCTTTATGTATTTGATTAAGAACATTAACAAATTCCTCATTATAAAGGTAGAATAATAATCCCTCAATACCCATAGGTGAGGTATCCTTTATAATATCAAGGAGTTGTGTTGACGATTTTAAAGGATGTTCTGCAGGTATCTTCTCATACCTCTCATGAAGTACAGAACCTAAAATAATCCTTGGAACTACTATCTTTAATTCACGTGTGTTAGACATTATCCTAGAAACAATTCGCTTATTAGCTTATAACTTTAACGCCATGGAAAAATAAAACAATCAATATTAAAGAAACATCATTGTAGAAAAGAGAAAAAGAGAAAGAAAAGAAAAACTAGCAGACTGTAAACTTTTCAATAAGAATTGGTAAAATTTTATGTAAGTCTTCAACTATAGCATAATCACAATAATTGAAGATAGGAGCATTTTCATCCTTATTGATGACTATTAATGTTTTTGCCTTCACTCCACAAATATGTTGATGAGCACCACTAATCCCAAGAGCAATATAGATGTTGGGAGTAACAGCTTGGCCAGTTTGACCAATTTCATAGGTTTCATCGACCCATTCAGCATCAGTACAAGCACGAGTAGCGCCAATCTCTCCATTGAGAAGAGATGAAAGCTTTTTAATTAATTCAAAGTTTTCTTTGCTACCAACACCTCTTCCTCCTGAAACAATAACTTTTGCATCTTTAAGATTGACCGTACGTTTCAACTTTTTACTTTCAATAACTCTAAGAGGATTAACAAGTGTATCTAAACTGAAAGATATTGATTGAATTGGTATCTCTGAAGGAACTTCATCGCAATCATCAGCGAAGAATGCACCATTGCGTGTAGTAAGAAAGAGGGGATCATTCACAGAGAAAACTAGTTTAGCTTGTTCATCACGCATTTTAACGGAAAAATGAAAGGCATCATTAGACCACGATATATTTGTTATCTTTTGGAGATATGGGAGACCAAGTCGAATAGCTATTCGAGGGAGAAGATCTTCCCCATTGACTGTTCCTGAAGCTATAACTAAAGAAGGTTGAAGTGTGGAAAAAACACTTTCACATATTTTTGAATAATGTGAAGCAGAATAATGTTCTAAAACAGGATCTTCTGTAGTATGAATGTGAGTGGCACCAAAAGAAGATAAGGTGTGAATATAACTCTCTTTTATGGTTGAAGAAAGGAGTAACACATGAATCTCTGATATCACAGAGATTTTCTTTAAATGCGCAAGAATTCCTAAAGTGTTATCTTCAATTTTTTCATCCCTAATCTGTCCAAAAAGTAATACTTTTACCATTTTATCACATCCTCTATTGATATAAATTCACTCCATCTTCTTTGAGTTTAGCCAATAATGCATCGACCATTTTTTCAGGTTCATCATCTTTTAAGATATACGCATTACGAACTACTTCAATATTTTCAAAACTTTCCTTCTTAATATTAGAATGGAGAGAAGTGTCTGATTCTTCTATTTCTAAATCTTCAAGTGTATAAACTTCAATAGGGGTGGTTCGTGCTTTAAGAATTCCCCTCATAGGCGTAAGTCTGGGGATTAAAAAGTCAGAATCAGCAAAAGATAATACTAAAGGATAAGAAGATTCTAGTATCTCGCTTCCCCCCTCAATAATACGAGAAATATGTAACTTATCAGATTGAAGTTCTATTTTCTCAACATAGGTTACAGTAGGCAAATCAAGTAATTCTCCAAGCATTGTAGTAATAGCATTAAAACCTGTAGAAATAACTTCCCCACCAATAGAAATGATATCATATTTTTCCACTTTCTCCAAAACTTTGAGATAAATATGAGCTAAAAATGAAAAATCGTAAGATCCTTCTAAATACTTTTTATCAAGGGAGATAGCAATAGCCTTATCACACCCCATAGCAACAGCTTCACGCAGAGCTTTCTTAGGATTTACAGCTTCTATACAAATGGCTGTAACACTACCTTGAGTTTGATCCTTAATCTTTAAAACAGCTTCGATCGCAAATTTATCAAAAGGATTAATAATTAGGTCATCTTCAGAAAATTGCGAAAAATCAAAATAATCTATACCTCGTGCTCGAACTTGAGGATCAACGATTTGTCGAATAAATACGATACTATCCATAGAAACCATATCACACAACAAAAAGCTATTGATAAATATTACGCAGAAACTATAGCTAGAAAAAGAGAAAAAGGATAAAACGAAGAAAACTGAACAAAAAATGTAAAAACCTTACAAAGCCTAGAAAAAGTAACAAACTTTTTAACACAAAATCTTAAGTTGTTTTTGGACTATGAATACTGAAGATTTAAAGATAATAGGAACTACTGGAATGCCAGGAAGTGGAAAAACAATCTTTGCAGAGATAGCTAAAGAATTTGGGTATACTGTAGTAATTATGGGGGATGTAGTGAGAAGGAAGGTCGGAGAAGCAGGAAAGGAGCCTACTCCAGAAAATTGTAGAGAAATGATGTTTAAACTAAGAGAAATACATGGAGATACAGCGATAGCATATATTACCTTCGAAGAAATAGAAAAAATCATGGAAGAAGGAATAAAGAAAATTGTTATAGATGGGATTAGAAGCCAAGCAGAAGTAATATACTTTAGAGAAAAAATAGGGAAAAAATTCCACATAGTAGCCATACATGTTGATCCTGAATTAAGATTTGATAGACTAAAAAAGAGAGGAAGAGAAGATTTACCACAAAATGAGGAAGAGTTCATGAAAAGAGATCAATCAGAATTAAAACTAGGTGTAGCAGAAACAATAGTATATGCAAATAGTGTCATACCAAACAATGAAGATAAAGAACTCTTCAAAGAAAAATGTATAAAATTGTTGACCAAATTAGGAGAGGATAAGAAATGACGTTAAACCTACGATTAGAAATACCATTACATCCCACAGAAAATTTTGATAAAGTAGAAAAGTGTATCAGGAACTTAATAGGAAAACAAGAAAATATAAACGAAGAGGAAGTAGAAGGGGAACAGTACAAATTACTAGTCGTAGAAAATATAGCAAAAGAGAAATTGAAACCATTTTTCGAAAGAATAAGAAGAGAAAAAATATTAGATGCAGTGAGAAACTGTGCAATAATAAAGTTAAACCCTAGTATGGTAGAATTCCTTTTTCATAAACAAGCTCTTTATATGGGTGTTTATGCTGTAATAACAGAAGATACATCATCTCCACTGGGAAATGTAGTTTTGCAGATAAAAACAGATAAACCTCATAAATTTTTAGACTGGTTAACTCCAAAAACAATTGATGGAAAAGTAATAGTGAAAACTGAATTTCAAGAAATAGAAAATTTTTCTTGAGAAATTGTCAAGGATAAACCATCATAAGCAAAAAGAGAATGAGGGAAAATTTCTTGGACTTTTTCTAATTCTTTATCAAATTGATGATAAAGTGTAGAGAGATGAGTTAAAACTAGCTGTTTTACATTTGCTTGTTTAGCCACCCATGCAGCATCTAAGCAACTAGAGTGGCGATATTTGGCAGCTTGCTCTCCACGTGAAGACGGTTGAGTAGCATCATGAATAAGAAGATCAGCTGCACAAGAATGATTAATAACCTCATCAGAAGGAGCTGTATCACCCGTAATTACAACTTTGATAGTCTTATGATCTGAAGGATCAAGAACATCGGAAGGATAAACCATAGTACCATCTACTTGAATAGGAATTCCTTCACTTAATTGTTTCCAATATTTGCCTTTAGGAATCTTAAGAGATAAAGCTTTGGAAGAATTAAACTTGCCAATTGGAGGAAGAGTAGAAAAAACGTAACCCATGCTTTCAGGAGCGTGAATCGTGGGAAAAGATTGGAGGATAAAGTCAGAAAAACAAAGCTTATCGCCTACTGGAATCTCAATTATCTTAATGGGGAATAAAGGCATAAAACGAAAAGCAAGAAACTGAAGAGCAAGAAAGCGTTCAGTGCCTCTCGGTCCGATGATAGTTAAAGGAGTTGGAGCAGACATGTTTTTTGAAGAAAGAAAACCCATAATTCCTAAAGTATGGTCACTATGAAGATGAGTTAAGATAATAAATTTATTTTTACGTAATTTTGCACCAAACTTAACAATCTGAGTTTGTACATTTTCTCCAAAATCAAAAAAAAGGCTAAAGGATTTATAATTAAGAAGAATAGAACTTTGATTACGTTCTTTTTGAGCAGGGGCTCCTCCAGTGCCAAGGAAAAGAAGATTCACTTCATCGCTCATTATTTATTAACTCCAACAACTATTCTTCTTGTTAATGAACGATGTATACGAACATCAATAATAGACTTTACGGTAAAGTTAGCTCTTTCAGCTATTTTTTCTGGTTCAAAAGTTGTAGGTGAACAGAAAACGATAAACGCACCACGTCTTAAAATCCTTTTAGCTTCGGTAAGAAAAAGAAAAAGGAGATTAGGAAGTAGCTCACCGTGAGTAGAAGATTGGATAGAGTAAGGAGGGTCAGTAACTATAGCGTCAACAGAGCGTATAGGCAAGAAACGGGAATCAGCAGAAAAAAGGGAAAAAGAGCAATCCTTACTAAGTGCAGAAAGATTTTTCTGTGCACCTGCAAGAGAAGTGTCATCCAAATCTGAACCAAGGGAATAGGCTCCAAGAAGAGAAGATTCAATTAATAACCCTCCACTACCACAAAAAGGATCATAAAGAAGCTGACCAGAAGAAAGACGGGAAAGATTAACTAACGCACGACCAAAATCAGACTTCATGGAGCCTGGACGGAAAAAAGGACGCGCACTAGGTTCACGGTTATGGTATTCTTGTAAATCTAAAGACCATAATTCTTTTCCAAGATAAAGCATATGTAAATGGAGTAAACCCAGCAAAGGAACAGAGGGAGATTGTAAATTAACAGTAAGTGAGAGCTCAGAGTAAGAAGAAAGAATGAACCCTCCAATAACTCGCTC
>CAZEQQ010000138.1:3586-6882 GCA_964514425.1 uncultured archaeon | reverse complement strand
GAGCGGTATGGAAGGTTTACATGAAACTGTTGCAGGATTCTTAGGACTTGAAAAATCAGATATAATAGAAGAAGGAAATAAAATATTAAAAATTGAGAGAAAATTCAATGAAGCAGCAGGATTTACAAAAGAACATGACAGGCTACCTGAATTTTTCTTAAAAGAACCTGTGCCTCCTCACAACTTGGTTTTTGAAGTACCTAATGAAGAATTAGATGCTGTTTGGGAGAAGTTATAAAGGTCTAACTTCTCTTTTTTTTTGATATAATGATTCAAATCCACCTATATGGAAAATTACGAAAATTAGCTGAAAAATCAAAAGCTACAGATGATTCTATACTCACCATTAAATGGGAAGAAAATATGACTGTCATGTCTCTCTTATGCTCACTAAAACTTACACCTAAAGACGTAGGAGAAATATTCGTGAATTATAAAGTAATAACAGATTACTCTCAAAGTATAGAAAAAGATTCTAGAGTTGCACTATTTTCTGCAGGAATGCATCTCTTATGTGGAGGACAACATCTGAAAGGTCATGGTTTCATACAACAAGCTCATGAATCCCTAACATATTGGAATGATCCGTTTAAACAAAAAAGAGAAAAAAATGAAAAAGATGCTATAAAGGAATGCTAGTATGAAGATTCAAGTAAAATTATATGCAACATTAAGAAGACATATACCTAATTTGGAATTAGGAGAAGCGAAGACATTTGAAGTTAAAGAAAAAGCAACAATTGAAGAACTTATAGAACTATTAAGAATAGAAAAGAATGAAGCAAAAATTATACTTGTTAATGGTGTAAAGAAAGATCTATCTTATACAATGCAAGAAAACGATTTAATAGTTATATTTCCTCCAATCGGTGGAGGGTGAAAAAATAAAAAAGAATTAGTTGAGCCTTACAAAAACGCAAAAAAAATTTAACAATAATAAAAGAAAACAAATAAAGACTTTTTTTGGAGTTTTAGGGATAAACACTATTATTCCTATAAGGGGTCTTTGAACGCCCGAATAGAAGGATTCACCGACAATAATCTTTATATATTCTATATTTAAACATTTTCAGAAATATTTATATTCTTACAAAAAGTTTAAATATGATAAATGCAGTTTTCGATTAGACTACAGAAAAAAGGGCAAACGGTAGGTGGCTTCTCTCTCTATTTTGATGTATTAATAAGGGTAGAGAGAAGATTCTAACTCTCTTGCACCTTTAGCAGGTTGGTATTTAATGAGTACGGATAGCAAGTATGAAGAAGAAAAAGTTATTTGTCCCGAGTGTGGTAGTGAAGATGTAATAATGGATCAATCTCGTGGTGAGCAAATTTGCAGAAATTGTGGTACCATAGTAGATGAAAAGATGATAGATGATGGTCCAGAATGGAGGGCTTTCACTGCAGAAGAAAGAAGTAAACGTAGTCGTGTTGGTTCTCCCATAACGATAACAATACACGATAAAGGGTTAAGTACGCAAATAGGATGGGAAGATCGTGATGTCTATGGTAAGAAACTTTCACCAAAACGTAGGGCACAAATCTATCGTCTAAGAAAATGGCAAATCAGAACTCGTGTGCATTCATCCATTGACCGTAATCTTGCTTATGCAATGTCGGAACTAGATAGGCTCTCAAGTCAATTAGGTCTTCCACGATCAGTAAATGAAACAGCAGCAAATATTTATAGAAAAGCAATTGAGCAGCGATTAATTAGAGGGCGTTCTATTGAAGCAATGATAGGTGCTGTTGCCTATGCTGGTGCAAGAATAAGACGTGTACCCCGAACTTTGGACGAAATAGCGACCCATTCAAGAATATCTAAAAAAGAATTAGGAAGATGTTATAGATTAATAGTTCGTGAATTAGAAATCAAGATCCCTTTAGCCAATCCTACAGATTATATCGTTAGGTTTGGTGCAGAGTTAAGATTAAGTGGTCGTACACAGAAGAAAGCTGTCGAATTGTTACAAAGAGCTAAAGAACATAATCTCACCGCAGGTAAAGACCCAACTGGTTTAGCTGCTGCGGCAATCTATATTGCTGGTATAACTGAAGGTGAGAGACGAACTCAACGAGAAATAGCAGAAACAGCAACAGTTACCGAAGTCACAGTTAGAAACAGGTATAAAGAGCTTGTTCGTAAACTTAAAATCGAAGTAACAATTTAATTCTCTACTCTTCTTTTTCTTTTCTTTTTCATTTTCCTTTCTTCTCTTTTCTTTTCCTCCTTTATGCTTTTTGTTCACTTGATAATTTAGTAATAATTCTCACTCCACAATTCTTTACTTTTATAATTGTACCTTTATCTTTTTTCAAAGGATTTAAGAAGCTTGTACAAATTTCGATTTTAGATTAAATTGAGCGATAAGAAGTTAATGGATAAAATAGTTGAAGTCAGTTTGAGAAGAGGATTTATCTACCCTACTGCCGAAATTTATGGTGGAATAGGAGGATTTTACGATTATGCTCCTCTTGGAACGTTAATGAGACAAAAAATTGAAGATTATTGGAGACAAGTCTTTGTGTTAGATGATGATAGAGTGTATGAAATCTCTGGTTCCTTAATCATGCCTGAAATAGTATTTAAGACTTCAGGGCATTTGGATGCATTTAACGAACCTCTGGTGCAATGTGACGGATGTAAATCTATGTTCAGAGCAGACCATGTAATAAAAGATGCAACTGGTCTAAACACTGAAGGCTTGACAATGGACGAACAAGATCAAATTATAGAAAAACACAACGTAACTTGTCCAACATGTAAAGTTGGAAAATTAGGCAAATCGAGACAATTCAACCTGATGTTCAAAACAGCTGTAGGTCCAACAGGAGCTAATACAGGTTATTTAAGACCAGAAACAGCACAAAACATTTTCATTCACTTCAAAAGATTAGCTGGTTTTATGAGAAATAAACTTCCTTTTGGTATCGCTCAAGTAGGAGACTCATTTAGAAATGAAATAGCTCCAAGAAATTTCATTATAAGAGTAAGAGAATTCCAACAAATGGAACTAGAAATGTTCTTTGACCCTGAAGAAGCTAATAACCATCCTATGTTCGAAGAAGTAGTAGATATGGAAATAAATCTAGTAACAAGAGAGATGCAAGAAAAAGGATGGGAAAAACCATTAGTAGTAACAGCAAAAGAAGCAGTAGAAAAAAAACTGGTTCCTAATCAGTATATGGCTTTCTATTTGGCAATTGAACAAGAAATGATGATAGTATTTGGAATATCACCAGACGATTTCTGGTTCAGACATATGATGCCCCATGAAACTCCCCACTATTCGGGA
>CAZEQQ010000138.1:0-3576 GCA_964514425.1 uncultured archaeon | reverse complement strand
ATCTTGAAATAAAACTAGATAATGGTGAAGTGGAAATAATAGGGAATGCATATAGAAGAGATTATGACTTACAAAAACACGCAAAAGGGTCAAACTCAACCTTTGAAATTATGTGTGACAACAAAAAAGTTTTACCACACGTAGTTGAACCTTCAATAGGTATTGGAAGAGTTTTGTATTCGATTCTAGAAAAGTGTTATAGAGAAGATGATAGAGAATGGACGTGGTTCCAATTTCCACCAACTGTAGCACCAATAGAAATAGCAGTTTATCCTCTCATGAAAAAAGATGGACTAGCAGAATATGCACAAGATTTACAAGCAGATCTCAGAGAAGAAGGGTTCCTCACATTATATGATGAAGGAGGAAAAATAGGCAAAAGATATGCACGAGCAGATGAAATTGGTATACCCTTCTGCATAACAGTAGATTATGAAACACTTGAAAATGACACAGTAACAATAAGAGATAGAGATTCAATGAAACAAATACGCATACCCTTGGAAGAGCTTATGGCCGTACTCAATGAATTAATGGATGGAGAAACAACTTTTACTGAGTTGAATCCAGAGGAATAAAACAAGTTTAAATCGAAGAGTTAATAAATGGTAAAAGTAGGTGAAAAGTAATGACAAAGTATATGTGCCAACGTTGTAAGAATGAAATAACACCAAGCGATTTAAGAATGCTTCCTGGTATAAAATGCCCAAAATGTAGTCATAGAATATTAATAAAACAACGATCACTTATCGCAAAGCCAGTAAAAGCAAGATAAAGAATAAAAATTCAATCTTTTCTTTCTTTTGTTTCCTATTTTTTAATTTCCGTGTTCTTCACTAATTTGTCCTATCTATCCCTTTAGTGTCTACAATAAGAATTTATACTGAAAGATGTTTCTTTAATAAAAGGTAGTTACAATGGAGAAACAGAGTGAAAATGGAGGTAAAAAAACTATATTGAAAGAAGTTAGGAAAGCATTAAAGAACAACTCTGACACAAAAACAAAAGAAACAGGACCGAATTTTTTTAAAGAGCAAGTTAAACTCTATGGTGTTAAGGTAGCTCTAGTTACAAAGATTAGTAAAGAAAATTTTGAGCAAATCAAATCATACAACAAAGAAGATCTTTTTGATCTGTGTGAAGAATTGTGGAAATCAAATTACCTTGAAGAATCATTCATAGCATGTAATTGGTCGTACTATATGCGAGAAAATTACAGTTCGGAAGATTTTACAATATTTGAAAGATGGCTAAAATTGTATGTAACTAATTGGGCATCGTGTGATACTTTATGCAACCATACGATTGGAACATTTGTTGAAAATTATCCAGAATACCTGTCGAAACTTTTACAGTGGACAAAATCAGATAACAGATGGTTACGTCGTGGAGCTGCAGTAACATTAATAATTCCAGCACGCAAAGGAATGTTCCTCAATGACATTAAACAAATCGCAGATAAATTGTTACTAGATACTGATGATCTGGTGCAAAAAGGGTATGGATGGATGTTAAAAGCAGCTAGTGAAGCACATCAAACTGAAATATTCAGTTATGTGATGGAGAATAAAGAAAAAATGCCAAGAACTGCACTTAGGTATGCAATTGAAAAAATGCCACCTGAATTAAAAAAAGAAGCAATGAAGAAGTAAATAGGATAGATTTGATGCTAAAAAAACCATGATAAGACGTTCAAAGGAACTATTCTGTAGTAGAAAAAATAGTTTATAAACAACAAAAGAGTGCGTAAAGAGAGAGTTATGAAAAATGAAGAAACAAAGTTTTTTACAGAAAAACAGAAAGAATTCCTGAAAGAAAAACTTTTAGCTACTTTTGCAATTTTATCAGAGAATAATTATCCAATTCTTCATCCTGTATTGTTCTACGAATTAGAAGACAAAATATACCTAACAACCTACAAAAACTCAAAAAAAGTTAGAAAAATCGTAAAGAATAATAAAGTGGGAGTATCAATAATAAGTCCAAAATGGTATCCATATCTAAGTATATATGGAGAGGCAACAATAATAACAAGAGAAGAAGAAGAAAAGAGGTTCTTCGAAATAATCGACTATATCGCTACAAAATATAAAGAAGGGCAAGAAAAAGAAGAATTCATAGAAAATGTGAAAAAAACACCAGAATATGTGTTAGTAGAAATAAATCCGAAGCAGATATATGGTAATGCATAATAAATTATAACCAATTCTTTTCTTATTCTTTAAACATTCTAATGAGGAAACATAGATGAGTAAAACTATTAGTGTTAGGCTCGAGGATGAAGAATATGAGTTATTGTATAAAATTGCTAAAGAAGAGCATATAGACCCTTCTAGCCTAATTAGGAAGTTTGTTCTCAAACAAATGCAATTATTCAATATGGAAAAAATGTCTGAGCATTATAGAAAAGGAACAGTAAGCTTACAAGAAGCTGCAACACAAGCTCAAGTCAGTATCTATCAGATGATGGATTATTTAGAAACACAAAAAATTACTCCTCCAGCTCAAACTGATGAGGAAATGCAAGAGGATATTGAAAGATCAAAACGTGTCTTTGCTAAACTATCAGAAAAATAACACTATGGCTTACCTTACGACAACAATCTTTTGAAAAAACTTTTTAAAAAAATTTGACAAAAATAATCCGTCTGTAGTAAAATCATATCGAATAGAAGTTCTAAATTGAAAGAGAAATTTTTTGTTAAACCATTAAAAGAGAATAGGAAGTTTTTAGAATAACAACACACTATTGTTAATTAGTGATATTAATGGAAAGAAGTAAAGATTGGTTCAAGCAATCTCAAAAGGATCTTTCAGCTGCAAAAAGCAGTTTAGATTCTGAGCATTTTGAATGGACTTGTTTCCAAGCTCAACAATCTGCAGAAAAAGCCATGAAAGCCTTACTCCTAAGCAGAAACATAAAAGCATTGTATCACAGTCTAGTTTATTTACACAATAGGTGGGTAGAGTATTTAGAAACAAAAGGTGAAACAATGTCAAAAGAGTTTCTTGAAAAGATGCAAGAATTAGACCATCATTATTTACAAGCCAGATATCCAAACAGCTTTTCTGAAGGGTATTCTGCAGAGTATTACAACAAAAGAAAAGCGCAAGAGTGTGTTGATTGTGCAGAAACTATCATTAGCTATGTTGAAGGACAGATTCAGTAATTATCCTCACATCGATAGTTTAATAGAATTTGTGAGAAAAATAGAAAAAGAGGAATCATTAGTTTTGATTGTTTTGTTTGGATCCTTAGTAAGAGGTAAGTATACACAATATAGCGATGTGGATGTTTTATGTGTTTTTGATAAATCATTTAGGGATAATAAAGAGCGCTTCTTACATTCATACAAGTATAGTAATGGTATAATTCAAACAAAGACACTATCATTTCAAGAGTTTGAGGAAGGCTTAAAGAAAGGTAATTCTTTTCTCCATCTTATTATGGAAGAAGGGGCAATATTGAAATCAAGAATAGAAGAAGAAAAATTAGAAAAAATGGTTAAAGAGGGAAAATCTAAAGTAAATATGATCTATTACAAACCTTATTGAATAGATTTACTTTGTAAATTC
>CAZEQQ010000137.1:4545-6921 GCA_964514425.1 uncultured archaeon | reverse complement strand
TTTACCCTAAGTGCGAAAGAAAGCCACCCACTTTAGGGGGTGGATGAATTTCGCAGACTATATTTAAATATTATATGTGTTATTGTTTCATTGTATATTGCGATAACCAAGTAATCTACGCACATACCGTGGGAACCACGGGAATATAAGCCTTTGGAGACCATGTAAGACATCCATGAATGCAATGGTTGATGAATTAGGAATCCACCTCCTTTAAGTGGTGGTAGTTCAAAACAAGCATTATTATACTGATGTTTATTTTTCAATTTGAAGCTAAATGTTTATTTATAGTTAAAACATTGCAAGTACTATGATTAATAATCTTGAAATAAAAAATTTCAGGTCTATTTCTTTTCTAAATTTATCCAACTTAGCTGATGTTAACCTACTTGTTGGCAAGAATAACACAGGAAAATCAACGATACTAGAATGTGTATATATTATTCAGTCAATCATAGAGAATATCGACGTTAAACCTGTTATTAACAAAATAATTTCTATTAGAGATACAGAAAAACTCTCATTACGTAAAACTAACTCCAAGCAATACTATAAAGAAAAGACTTCTTTACTTTTTTACAACTTGGACACAGCAACTGATATTCAGTTTACATTCTCTGTTAATTCACTAGAGAGTCAGATTACTATCTGTGGAGACATTGATGAGATTGCAAAAAGATCCTTTGCTTTAGAAAGAAAAATGCAAGACAACTATGAAGTAAAGTCCAAAATTTATAAAGTTAGAGAGAAAATAAATAAAAAAACAATACTTCTACTTTTTGAGTACAAATTTAACGACAATATCTCATATATCTTTTATGACATTGAAGGTCCTTCAATAATTTTCGAGATGAGTAATGATTCTATTTCTTCCATTACACCAAAGCAAACAAAAAGTAAAGTTAATTTCCACCACCACTCACAATTAAAGTCAAATCTTGTATCCAACCTTCACTATGTTTTTCAGAAAAAGAAAGAACAAGAATTATTTTCCCAGTTACGAAAAATTGAACCTCAACTGATTAGCCTTTCATTAGGAAAAAATAATCAAATATTATGCGATATAGGTTTAGAAGAGAGAGTCTTATTAGATGCTATGGGAGAAGGATTTAAAAGAGTTTTAGGAATTACTACTACGCTTTATTTAACAAAAAATAGTATTTTCTTAATCGATGAATTTGAGAATGGATTACATTATTCATCACAAAATGTTTTATGGAAAGCTATTGCAGATACAGCTAAAAGATTTAATGTGCAAGTATTTGTTTCTACACATTCTTATGAAGTAGCTAAGCAATTATTTGCCCTAAATGAGAAGAACAATAAGATACAATCTAAACTTTTTAGGGTTGAGAAGGTAGATAAGAAGATAGATGTAGTAGAATATGATCATGAATCAATAGAGGCTGCTTTCACTTTGGGATGGGAGGTAAGGTAAAATGGCACAGCATAACAATCAAGAAGAAACAGAAAACCAAGTTTCTAAGAATCTAAAAATAGAAAAAGAGCTTGTATTTGTTGTTGAGGGAAAAGATGACGAATCGTTATTTTTAGAATTAAAAAGAAACTATGATAGTGAAGATAGAATTCAAATAATTAAAATGAATGGAAAAGATAATCTTAAGAGCGTGATTATCAGCATATCAAAAGATCCTAATCGAAGACAAATCTCAAAAATTGGTTTTGTTCTCGATGCGGATAACGCTTTTAACAAAGAATTAAATACTTTAAGACAACGAATATCCCAGCATTTCGGAATAGTATCCCCTGTTCTGCCAGGAATGTTTACTAGAGCTGAAGGTGATAATATAACAATTGGTGGTTCTGATACCGAAATTGGTGTATACATTTTTCCCAATAACAGAGATAATGGGATTTTAGAAGATTTATGTTTGCAAGCAATAAGTGACGACCCAGCAACAGAATGTATTGAACATTTTACTAATTGCTTAGCAGAATTAGAAAGTGATAAAAAACCAAAAAACATGAAAAAAGCAAAAATGCGAGCTTTTTGTGCTTCAAGAGTCGAAAATACTGAATACATCGGAAGAGCTTTTCAGAAAAAGTATTTGGATGTCAATCACCCTGTGTTTGAGGAATTCAAAAACTTTTTTCTATACATTCTAAATAACCCCTAATAAAAGCTAGTTTTTAAGTTAGAGAAATTAATGAAATTCTTCATCTACTTATCAATAACTTTTTTTAAGTTGTTAAGTGATTGTGGTTTGTGAACATTCAGATTGATGAAGACATTAAGAAGCGTAGAATTGAGGAAAGAAACCTTCGCGTGATGGAAGAAGCGTGGAAAACAAAAGATATTCCTCTTGAACAGCTCTTAAATCATGCTTTTAGTTTCATCAACTTCTGCTTGGAAAT
>CAZEQQ010000137.1:0-4535 GCA_964514425.1 uncultured archaeon | reverse complement strand
ATTAAGAGAGAAGAAGAGAGTAAACGATCAATTTTGCTAAAGTTATCTAAAAATTAGTGGACTATTTTGATACTAATTCGTTTCCTTATGTCATTGTTGGGGGATGATTTGCATCATTTCAACAAGAAAAACGGGAATAACTATGAAGATGAATATCATTGAAACGTTTTTAGAAAATGTATTTATAGTTAATCACTTTTTTTTTTTGATGGTAGATAAACAGTTAACATTTAATAGAGTAAGAGAATTACTAAAAACAGATCATACTTTTAAGTTTCATGGAAAATTTTCGCGAGGTCGTTTTATAGGTGCATTGATTCTTCTTAGTGTAAATCTATTTGTGATTCTCATAATGATAGCTTTTATCTCAACTACAATAGATTCGAGTGATTTCCACTTCCAATTACCAACCAATAGTCTTGATACTGCATTAACAATTACATTCATTTTTTTATTCATTTTTGTAATAATTATGGGAAGTATTGCTTTTTGTTTAATTTTAACTGTATTTCGCACCACTTCTAAACTTCTCATAATTTCACCTAACTACTTGGAATTAAAACAGAAAGATAAAGTTGTTTTTCATATCAAGTATGATTTTATTGAAAAATTTGAGGAAATAACTGAATCTCTAGATTATCATACTAAGCAAGCAGGAATTGTTGCCAAGGTTAAATTCCAAATTACGGATAGAGAAAATCAAAAAATAGAATTCTTAGCAAAAATATGGGATGTTCATGGGAAACTTCCACCAAATTCTGTTATTGAGCACATAGTCAAATACTATATGAAAAAGAGTTCTACTTAATCATAACCTCCTTACTCTGCTATTTTTCTACTTCAATTTAATATATCGATTCAATTTAAGATATAAATATTAGTTAAATGTGTTGATAACAATTCTTTTCCTTATGCCATTATTTATTGGTTAAATTTTAGTCATTTAATAGATATAGCAAACATTGATTATGAGTTAGTATTCCAAAGTATTTCAACTATCTCGTATTTAGAATAACAATAGCGGAATATGTTTTCCTAGTAATAAAATTAAAACGGCTTACATTTCCAATATACTTTCAAGAAAATCCTAACATTTCACCAATACTTCATATATCTTAGAAATACTTATATGTAATTAACCATAGAGTTAATATTGTGGTTCTGATGGTTGGTTTAAACAGATGTAAGTTTATGGTAGGATTCATTGTCCTCCTTTTTTTGCTGAATATCACTATAACACATAGTATAGTGATTGATGAAACAGAAATTGATAAGTTTCTGAATGAAAACAATTTTGATATAAGTACGAGTATTTTAGCTGAAAAAAATACAGTGAAAGCAACAACGAAACGTATTAATGAAGTTGTAGAACCAAAAACGGTTCAGACTTTGACTAATACTGCAAAAGACAGTAACACTTTGACTAATACTGCAAAAGACAGTAAGAGGACGGATACTCCGGTATTATTTGATACTGAAGGTCCAACTATTACTAATATTTCTCATAGTCCTACTGAACCTGATCAAGACTCGAGTATCACTATTAGTGCAACGATTACAGACAATGTAGGTGTGTTTAGAGCTTTACTGTACAATTGTATAAATAATGGTTCATGGGTATCTCAATCTATGTCAGGTTCAGGGTCAACCTATTCTTATAATATTGGCTCTTATGTTGCAGGAACAGTAATTGATTACTACATTTGGGCGCAAAATAATAATTATAATGAAACAACGAGTGATACCTACAATATTACAGTTAAAGACACTGAGATTCCTACTTTCGTTAGTATAGCGAATTCTCCTGCGATACCCGATCAAGATGATAATGTAACATTCTCTGCTATTGTTGAGGATAATGTTGAGATAGAAAATATTACTCTTTACTACAGGGTTAACGGTGGAACATGGACAACAGCTTTGTTACTTCATGATGAATACCATTTTATGCCTGTTGTCACGCTTTCTCCTTTTGCTGCGGAGTCTTTTGTAGAATACTACATTTATGCTTTAGATACGAGTTACAATGGTGCGACCAGTACTATGTATAACTTTACTGTAAGTGATACGGAAGGTCCAACTATCACCAATATTGCTCACACGCCTACTGAACCAGATCAAAACTCGAGTATCATTGTTAGTGCAACAGTTATAGACAATATAGAGGTTTTTAGAGTTAGACTATATTATCGTATAAATAACGGTTCATGGGTATCTCAATCTATGTCAAGTTCAGGGTCAACCTATTCTTACAATATTGGTTCTTATGCTGCAGGAACAGTAATTGATTACTACATTTGGGCGCAAGATATTAATCTTAACATATCAACGAGTGATACTTACAATATTACAGTTAAAGACACAGAAGCACCTACTTTCGGAAGTGTATGGATCTCTCCAGAAACTCCAGATCAAGATGATAACGTTCATTTCTATGTTACCGTCGATGATAACGTTGATATAGAAAATGTTACTCTTTATTACAGGGTAAACGGTGGAGCATGGACGAACGTGGTATTATACCGTGACACGTTCTACTACACAGTATCAGTAAATCCTTTTGCTGCAGAGTCTTTTGTAGAATATTATTATTATGCTTTAGATACGAGTTACAATGGTGCGACCAGTACTATGTATAACTTTACTGTAAGTGATACGGAAGGTCCAACTATCACCAATATTGCTCACACGCCTACTGAACCAGATCAAAACTCGAGTATCATTGTTAGTGCAACAGTTATAGACAATATAGAGGTTTTTAGAGTTAGACTATATTATCGTATAAATAACGGTTCATGGGTATCTCAATCTATGTCAAGTTCAGGGTCAACCTATTCTTACAATATTGGTTCTTATGCTGCAGGAACAGTAATTGATTACTACATTTGGGCGCAAGATATTAATCTTAACATATCAACGAGTGATACTTACAATATTACAGTTAAAGACACAGAAGCACCTACTTTCGGAAGTGTATGGATCTCTCCAGAAACTCCAGATCAAGATGATAACGTTCATTTCTATGTTACCGTCGATGATAACGTTGATATAGAAAATGTTACTCTTTATTACAGGGTAAACGGTGGAGCATGGACGAACGTGGTATTATACCGTGACACGTTCTACTACACAGTATCAGTAAATCCTTTTGCTGCAGAGTCTTTTGTAGAATATTATTATTATGCTTTAGATACGAGTTACAATGGTGCGACCAGTGCTGTGTATGATTTTACTGTGAGTGATACGGAAGGTCCAACTATCACCAATATTGCTCACACGCCCACTGAACCAGATCAAGATGATATCATTGCAATAAGTGCAACAGTTACCGATAACATAGGTATTCAACAAGTTGCTTTGCACTATTTCATCGATGGTCAAATGTATACAAAGTTTATGACTTTCGTTAGTGGGGATAATTATACTACTACAATCGGTCCTTTTGCTGCCAATGTTACCATTGATTATTTCATTGTTGCAAAAGATGTTAATGACCATTCTACAATTAGTGCTACTAAAAGTTTCCTTATTGCTGATACTATTGTTCCAACTATTATTGATGAAGAACATTTTCCTCAGAGTCCTAATCAAAACCAACAGATTATAATTAATGCTACAGTAATAGACAATGTTGCTGTCGATAAAGTGATATTGTTCTATTGTGTTAACTCTGGTTTTTGGGTTAATATTACTATGAATCTTGGTGATGGAGATGTTTATAGTGCAACTATTGGCCCTTTTGCGGCAGGAGCTACAATTGAGTGGTATATAGAAGCAACGGATAAGAGCAATAATACAGCTCCTAGTGGTAACTACGACATTATAATAATAGATACTCAAGCTCCTGTTATCAGTGATATAGTTCACTCTCCCTCGTCTCCAACACAAGAAGAAACAATAGTAATCGGTGCAACTGTTCTAGATAATGTTGGTGTTCAAAGTGTTACTCTTTACTATAGAGTAGGGAATAGTAGTTGGGATTCTATTGTTATGAATTCTTATTTGACTATTTACAACATTACAATCGGACCTTTTTTTGCTGGTTCAACAATTGAGTATTACATTTATGCTATCGATGTTAATGCTAATGTTGCTGTAAGTGCAGTTTATTCTTTTACCATTGCTGATATTGAACAACCATCTATCAGTGATATTGTCCATACGCCTACTTCCCCTGATCATACCAGCCAAATTACTATCAGTGCCATTGTATTAGACAATAATGCAATTGATACAGTCTTGTTATACTACCGTCTTAATGGAGCGAACTGGGTAACCATTGCTATGACTACACCAAGTTCAATTTATACTGCAGCAATAGGTCCCTTTACAACTTTAACAGAAGTGGAATATTTCATTTTTGCAAATGATACAACAAATAACACCGTTACAAGCGACATATTTAGTTTTATTATCATAGATTCTATTCTTCCTGTTATCGACTTGGTAGAACATCGTCCTATTATGCCTGACCAAGATGATCAAATAGTTATAACCGCTACAGTGACCGATAATATTGAAGTTCTTAATGTCAC
>CAZEQQ010000136.1:0-6925 GCA_964514425.1 uncultured archaeon | reverse complement strand
CTTGTTGAGTGGATACTATCAAAACAAGAACCTACTGGATTCTTCCAAAAAGATGACTATTCGAGTGCTGTGCCAACACCAGGTTATTTAGAAGCCCATCTTCACTGTCTAGTACTTCTCAATGCTACAGATAGACTCTATGAGCCTTTTCCCTATGGTGGTCCTTGGAGTTATTGGTGGGAAAATGGAGAAAGACCGCCACCTTCTCCATCACCTATTCCAGCAATTTTTATCCAAGCATCTATTGTATCAGGTTCTATCTTATTGATGCTAGTTGTTCTCTCTCGTCGTGATAGATCTCCAAAATATAAGACACTTTAATCTTCTCTCTTTTTCATTTTATTGTTTACTTTAAATATTTAAGTTCTATTAACGTATTTCTAGTGAATTTGTCTTCCTCTCATTTTGTCCTACAAGAATCTTTTAATGTCTTTAGTATTCTTTTTATTGTTGATTAGTGTCTTACTACTAACAATAAAATGTCTAACGAGATTTGGTAGGTATCTAATTTGCTTCAAGGAGTAACTAAAATTTTTCATTGTTTCAAAAAATCGAGGAAGATTTCTATTAATTTTGCTCTAATTTTACTATTCATTTTCGCTACTATTTTTTATTTTGAAACCGATAGTAGGAATTCTATGGTTTTTCATTCTTCTTTAGCTAACTCTGTTGAAGAAAATGATGGTGGTGCAGTCTTCTCTCGTAAAGATGCTATTCTTAAATTTATTAATGATTCTTGGATCGAAGAAGCTAAAGGCTTTGCAAGTGAGCCTATACCAAAGCAAGAACATCTTGATTTTGAGCGTAAAAATCTAGCTTCTTTATCAGAAACTGCGGGTTTTATTAACTCTTTAGTTCTTTTAGATGCTACTGATTTTATTTACCCTGAAGTTGCTGAATTTGTTGATGCCACTTATAAAGAAGGTCGTGGTTATACCAGTGATTTATCTTTTTCTGAAGAGGGGTTAATTTATTCTTTTTATGGTATCAATATATTAACTCACCTTCATTCTCTACATTTAACTTCCATTCCTGTTAGACAAGGTGCCATCGATTATATTGTTAATAGTTTTAATGAAAGCGTTGGAGCTTTTGCTTCTTCCGCTACTTGTTCAGTTTATGGTATTTACTTTACCTTTCTTGGCTATTATGCCCTAAAATTTACTAATAGTCTTCATCGTATTAATCTTGATTCATTAAAGGATTATGTTGCAGAATTTGACCCTTATACTCCTAATCCTTGCAAGATTCCTCTTCGAACTGTTGGTCAATATATTACACTTCTTCATGAATTAGAGCTATTTGAATCTGTCAAAGAGCAATTAGAACCTTTTTTGGATCTCCTTGAAAGCGACGAATTTTGGAATCCTAATGGTCATTTTGGTTTTGATGCAACTGACAATTATGCAGGTCTTTTGATTTTTCATTCTTTCAATAATTTACATTTTCTCAATTCATCTTTCTTTGTCGACTGGATTTTATCGAAACAACAACCCACTGGATATCTTCAGAAAGACGATTATTCTACTGATGTTCCTTCTTCTTCTCAGTTGGAAGCTCATCTTCTTAGTTTAATTTTACTCAATTCCCTTGATATTTTAGACGATCCTTTTCCTTATAATTATCCTTGGACATATTGGTGGGAAAACATTCCTAAAACTATCTCTTCTACCCCTTATATTCCTTCAATTCTATTTATTTTAAGTATAGTTGTTGTTTTTAGAAAATTACTCAAACAGTGTAGTTTTCATGCACCATGATATTGCCGCCTATGAAGCATATAGCTGCTTAATGCATTTATGAATTATTACTCATTACATAATATTTATTAAGGACAAAGAGAAACTATTTTTGAGTAATAACTCAAAGGTGTTTATACAGTGTACGGATATAGATATAATCGAATGAACAGACCAATGTATGGAAGAGGGTATGGTGCAGGTTATGGAAGAGGATATGGTGCGGGTTACGGAAGAGGGTATGCAGGAAATCCTTCTCCATATTGTAGATTCAATCCTGCTTTGCCTAGAAGATGGTGGATGGATCCAGAGTTAAGAGAAAGAGTAGAAACGGGAGAGATACCCTTCTATCCACCTGTTGCTCAAGCGTATACAGGAGTAGATAAAGGGTTCATAGACACACAAGTAAAAGTAATTGAACAACAAATCGAGGATCTTCATAAGGAACTAGAATATTTGAAAGCACGAAAAGAAGATTCTTCTTCAAGCAAAAAAGAAGAATAACGTTTTTAAAAACCTCTTCCTATTTTTTTTTACTAGTTAGTGAGTCGATACAATGAATGAAAACAATGATGAACAATTTAGAGCGCAAAACGGTTCACGAAAACCCTTTCTTTTTTCAGGACAGGGAAGAGGTAGAGGACGTAGAGGGAAGCATAGAGGTCGACCACCTGTTTCATATCCCGTTCAATTGCAACATGAGGTTAAAGAAAGCTTAGGTATACTTGAATTAACTTCTTTTGAGATACAAATCTTAAAATTAGCGGATATAAAATCATTGACCCAACAGGAAATAGCTGAAACACTAAAGATTTCTCAAACGTCAGTTTGGCGATATTTGAAAGCTATACGTGCTAGAATTGCGCAAACACTTATTTCATACAAATCGGTTGAAATTAGAGTGATAGATACATCAAGTGAATAATTATTCATACCCAAATACTTTTTTATTCTATTAATAATACTCTTTTGATGGTTCATAATAGAAAGATTCAACGTCGATGTGTGGATATATCTGGACAAGTGTTCAAGCCTATTACGATTCCCATGAAAGAGTTAGAGACGATAATTCTTACAAAAGAGGAGATAACTGCTCTCTATTACGCAGATTATTTAGATTTAAAGCAAAATGATGCAGCTGAAAAGATGCATATTTCTCAAGCTTCTTTTAGTCGAGAGATTAAGTCAGCTCACAAAAAAATTGTTTCTGCACTTTTCCAAAACAAAGCTTTAGTCTTCAATATTGAGCCATCAGAGATTTCAGAAAATAAACAAAGTGATGAATAAATGAAAGTAGCAATTCCTATTTCAGCGGAAGACCTTAATGCTCCAATGGAGACAAGGTTTGGTAGATCAAGATATTTTTTAATCTATGATCATACTACTAACACTAAAACTATTGAAGTTAACTCAGCTTTTGATTCACGAGGTGGAGCAGGAATAAAAACTAGTGAGTACCTAATAAGTTTAGGTGTAACGGATATTATTTCTCCAGAAGTTGGTCCTAATGCATTGAGAGTTTTGCAATCTGCAAATATTTCAATTTATTTAGGAGAAGATTCATTACCTTCAGAACTTATTCAAAAGTTATTAGATTCTAAATTACAACGTTTGGGGTGATTTTATGAAATATGCGATACCATCAAAAAGTAATACAGGATTAAATGATTTTGTAGAAGAACATTTTGGAAGAGCACTATATTTTACTATATGGGATGAAGAAACAGATTCAATCTCTGTTGTTGCCAATCAAAGTAATCATTTTGGAGGAACTAAAATGCCTGCCGAGTTTTTAAGTGAATATAGTCAGGCTATTGTTTGTTCAGGAATTGGAACCAAAGCTATTCAATTATGTCAAACGATTAACATGAAAGTGTTTGTTGGAGCTTCTGGTACAATACAAGAAACAATTGAGAAAATTAAAGCCAAAGAATTACAAGAAGCTACTGCTACAGATGGATGTGCTCATTAAAAGTCGAAGGTAAGAAGTGATGTATAAGATAGCTATTACTTCAGGTAAAGGAGGTGTTGGAAAAACACTTGTTGCTACCAGTTTAGCTCTCTCTCTTGGAGACGTTCATCTACTTGATGCAGATGTAGATGAACCCAATTGTCATATTTTTCTACCAATTGAAACTAAGAGTGTAGATACAGCTTACATTAAGGTACCAACGATTGACAAAGAGAGATGTACTCTCTGTTCTGAGTGCAGTAACAACTGTGAGTTTCATGCCTTAGCAAAGATGCTCGATGAGATAATGATTTTTGAAAATATGTGTCATGGTTGTGGTCTTTGCACAACATTATGTCCTGTTCAAGCCATAACAGAGAGAGAACGGAAAATAGGTGAAATCTTTGAAGGTAAAAATGGAGAATTCTTATTTCACTTTGGTCGTTTAAATGTCGGAGAAGAATTAACTACTCCGGTCATTAGCACTCTAAAAAATCAAATCAATCACTATAAAAAAGAGGTAGTAATTCTTGATTCTCCTCCAGGTTCAGCATGTCCCGTAGTGGAAACAGTTCACGATGTAGATTTTGTTCTTATCGTCGCAGAACCTACACCTTTTGGTTTTTCTGATATGCAAATTATTGTTGAAACGTTAAAGGTTTTGCAAAAGAAATTTGCTGTTATTATTAATAAGGACGGAATTGGAAACGATGAACTAGAAACTTTTTGTATAAAAAAAGATATCCCTATTCTACTTAAGATTCCTTTTGATTTAAACATAGCCTATGAATATTCTAAAGGAAAAACATTAGTTACATCTTTTCCTCAATGGAAACAAGAGTTTCAACAATTACTTCCTAAAATTATAAGGAGTTTAGAAAATGATTGATGGTAAGAACCCTAATCCTAAACAAGTTACAGTTCTTAGTGGGAAAGGTGGAACAGGAAAAAGTTCTATTGTCTCTGCATTATCAACATGTTTTCAAGGTGAAATTGTACTAATTGATGCTGATGTTGATGCAGCTGACTTATACCTTATTTTTTCTCCTGATGTGCTTGTTAAAGAGCCATACTTTGGTATGAAAGTGGCTCAAATTGATTATGACAAATGTACTCATTGTAATTTATGCAAAGATTCCTGTAGATTTGGAGCAATTAGTGAGAACATTGAAATTAGCACGCTCCAATGTGAAGGGTGTGCTTTATGTTATCATCTTTGTCCCTCTAAAGCTATTTCTATGGTTGAACGAGAATCAGGAAAATATATGATTTCACAAACACGTGTTGGGACAATGACACATGGAAAACTTCATCCAGGTGAAGAAAGTTCGGGAAAACTTGTTGCTAAAGTTAGGAGTAAGGGTGTAGAACGGGCTAAGGAGGAAAAAAAGAAATTGGTTTTAATTGATGGCTCACCAGGTATTGGTTGCCCTGTAATTAGTTCTATTACGGGAACAGATTTGGTTTTATTAGTTGCAGAGCCTACGCTTTCAGGTTTCCATGATTTAGAAAGAATAATACAATTAATGGATAAATTTTCTACAAAGGCATTCATTATCGTCAATCGTTCTGATATCAATGAAACTATCACCCAAAAAATAGAAAAAAAATACAGTGTGAAAGCTCCAGTAATAGCAAAAATTCCTCATTCTCCTCTTTTCACAGAAGCTATGATCAAAAAACAAAGTGTCATTGAATACATTGATGCAAGCCATAATGATTCTGAAGAAGCTCTAATCATAAGGAGTAATATAGAAAAAATAGTAAAACAGATAAGAGAGTATTGCTTCAATAAGTTGATATAATTATATCTCACTACTTTTTATCTGTTTTTTAACTTTTATGTTTAATTCTTTACTTAGGCTAAAGTTTTATGTGCTTTTTTGAGTTGTTCAATAATTGGTATCTTTTGTGGGCATTTTGGTTCACATTCTCCACACTCTATACATGCTTCCGCGTTTTTTCCTTTAAATGGAGACTTTTCTTTACCTATTAACGAATACAAATGTTTTGAGTGTGTTATTTGTCCATAGACATCATGAGCTATCAGGAACCTAAAAATTTCCTTAATGTTTACTTCATTTGGACAAGGCATACAGTAACCACATGCTGTGCAAATCAAATCGGTTTTTTCTTTGAAAGTTTTCTCTATAGTGTCAATAGTTTCTTTTTCTTCTTTTGTCAATGGAGCGCCTATTTTTTCATTAGAGAGTATTTTTAAACTATCCTCTAGCATTTCTAGTGATCCTAGTCCTGATAAAGCTACACTTACATTGGGATTACTTAATACAAACCTTAATGCATGGTCCACTAAATCATTTCTACCTTCTGTTAGTAAGTGTTTCATATCATCAGGCAAATCACCTGCTAATCGTCCTCCACCCACAGGACCCATTATCGCTACTGCTAATCCTTTTTCATTTGCATACTGTATCATTTCTTCGTTTACTTTATCCAATATATTATATTGTAAAAGCACCAAATCGAATTCATTATCGTCTAGAATCTCTTTTAGCAATTCTACTTTATCATGGAATGAAAAACCAATGTATTTTATTTTTCCTTCCTCTTTGGCTTTTTTTGCTCTTTCTAATACATTCAGCCCTACTACTTTTTCTCTATATGTTTTCTCATTCAAGGCATGTAAAAGATAAAAATCTATGTATTCTACATCCAGTTTTTCTAATGCTTCATCAAGATAACGATCAAAATCTTTCTGTTCTTTAAATTCTTCATGCCAAATGGGAAGTTTTGTGGCTAGATATACTTTTTCTCTGTATCCATCTTTTAGTGCTTTTCCTAGCACTAGTTCACTTTCTTTGTTATGATACGAATATGCTGTGTCAAGATAATTTATTCCTGAATCTACCGCTTTTCTTATTAGTTCAATAGCTTTTTCATGATTTATCTCTGGCTTCCCTTCTTCTATTGTAGGTAAACGCATGCATCCTAAGCCTAAAGCTGTTACAGGAAGATTTGTTTTTCCTAGTGTTCGTTTCAACATTTTTCTCATCGATGATTCTTTTTGTAATAAATAAATATTTCCCATTTTCAATTAATTTTTTTCTTCTCATTTTACTTAGGAGAAGGCAAATATTTAAATGGTCAATCACTGTAAAAGGTATATCGGATAAATGAACGAAAATGAAGTTTGCGTTATACTTTATTATTTGCGTATACTGATAATACATATAGTTTAAGGGGAACCGTAAAATGATAGGAAACTTCTCTAAAT
>CAZEQQ010000135.1:0-6974 GCA_964514425.1 uncultured archaeon | reverse complement strand
TTTCCCGCCTTCTGGCAAGTTTGAGCAAGAAAACATTCTTCAGAAGTTTACAGTAGAATAAGTATGAGAACTGGTTATGGAGAAATCCTCTTGCTCGCCTTTTTTATCAAAAGCAGAAACTTTAAGATAAACAGTGTCATTAATCTGTAAGGAAGTAATATCTTTTTCTACGATTAATGCAGGAAAAGAGGTATCCCCTTCTACTACTGGCAGCATAGAAAAAGCAAATATAAAAATAAAAACTATACTCAACAAATGTTTTTTTACTCTATACATAATCTACTATATTATTATCGTCCATATAAAGATGCTTAAAGTGTACAATACAACAATAAAAAACACATATAAGGTAGTTTGTAATGAACGAAAATGATAAATCTTCTTAAAACCTAAATCTATAAAAGCAGTTATTTTCTTCAATTATTGTTTCAACGTAAATAAATCCAATACCTTCGATGAATAATAGTAGTATCACGTGTAAGGAGGTCTTGAAAAACACCACCGTTTTTCTCGATTGTTTTAATGGAAGCAATGTTATCATCATCACAAGTGAGAAGAACTCTGTCAAGACCAATTTTCTTAGCTTCTTCCAAACACAAACGCAAAGCTGCAGTAGCATAGCCTTTATTTCTAAAGGAAGGAACAATATCATAGCCAATATGACCGCCATGTAATGCTAAAGTTTCATTCAAACTATGTCTTAAGGAGATTCTACCACAATAATGGTCGTGTTCATCAATAATCCAAAATTCTGTACAAGCTACTCTATTTTCTGGGGGATTAGAACAGGTTTCTAATAAATTTTGCACAAATACATCGAAGTTGTCTTTCATATATTCAAGGTCTAACTTGAGATATCTGTCCGTAGATTCGTTATCAGAACCTCTTTCTTGAAACTTTTTAATAGCGGAAAGATAGCTATTCTTATACCTTACATGAGGCATTTCTAGCCTAATCATACAAAAGAATGTAAAAGAAGTAACTTTAAATATTTTGATAAACTATAAAAACTGTAAACTTCTGAAGAACGTTTTCTTGCTCAAACTTGCCAGAAGGCGAGAGCGAAAAAGATAAAGGGGAAACACGGGAAGGAAAAACGAAATGTACCTAAGAATAGACCAAGCTGCAAGGATTATGGGGGTTTCACGCTCTAAACCTTGTGCCTGTCCACATCTTCAGTCCGTCTGAGTCTTGCGCTCAGTATTCTTTCCACCTTGTGGCGAGATTGGAAAGAATTATAGAGATGTGTGGATGTTTTTTCTTTCCTTACTATCACATTCTTTTTTTACTACTTTAACCTTTTTTTCTCCTAATTAGAAAATACCTCAAGATAAAAGGAAAACAAGCTAAGAATAGAGCGGGAATGAAACTAACTGCTAATAAATTATAGAGATATTGTTGAGGAGTAATGTTATTGAAGAATCTACCCGCTTCACTAGGAGTAAAAGGATCGTAACTATCTAAAAGAATAGGACTCCAATCAGCAGAAAAACACCATGCAGTCCAATGAATGCCATGTTTCTCCAAATAGGCTATAATTCTGTGGCGATAAAGCTTACCCTAACAATATTCGCCCCCCCACTTTTTCATCTCTCCAAAGTACTCATCACCCCACGGACCCATAATATCAACCCAAGGATTAGTCCAAAAGTAATAATGCATAACAGGGTCCATAGTAGCTAATCCTCTGAATCGTACCTTTTTACCATCTTCACCAACAATAGTATTACCTTCTACACTAAATTTTTGGGTAAAAACTCTTGCAGGATCTTCGCTTTTTGGTAAATAAATTAAACCTAAAGTAGAACCGATAATTAAAAAGATGAAAAAAAAGCAAGAAAAAAAGTTTCATTTTGTTCATTGGATATCATTAAAAGGAACCAAAGGGGATAAAAAGTTGTTGTTAGTCCTAAAGGGTGAAAAAAACTAATTTGCAGATTATTATGAAAGTGCTAACAAATGAGTAAAGAACGAAATACAAATTAGAACTTTTAATCTAAATGTTTTTTAAGAATAACTGCATTGTCTACTTGAAATTATATGGCAGACTCAATGTATCAAAAAATTGAACAAATCCTGAACTCTATTGAGAATGATCCAGACTTAACAAAGAAGCTATATGAGATTCTACGAGACCGATTTGCGACTAAGGAAGAGATACAAAAAATACTAGAAGAAATAAAAGAGTCTAGGATAGAATTTAACAAAAGATTTCAAGAATCAAGAGAAGAAATGGACAAACGTTTTGAAAGTATGGACAAACGTTTTGAAAGTATATTGAAAGAAATGGATAAAAGATTCGATAGAGTTGATAGAAGATTTGATCATTTATCAGCAGGAATGGGATTAAGTTTTGAGGGATACAATAAGAATGTATTAATACATTTTTTAGAATGTCAAGGACTACCTGCCAAGGAAATGAAATGGAGAGTACACTTTACAGATATCTATGGAGAAGTAAACCCTGAAAATGAAGAATTTGAAATAGATATATTGTTAGAAGAGCCTTTAATTATCGTGGAAGTGACAACAATGGTTTATTCATTGGTTAAAGTACAATATTTTCTAAACAAAATTAAGTTTCTTGAAAAACACTATCAAAAAGAAGCAAAAGGGTATTTTTTGGCATATAATTTTGAAGAAAGCATCGCTTCAGAAGCAAGAAAATTACTGAAAGAAGCAAAGGTAAGAGTAATAATAACAGAAACTTGAACTACCACAAAGAAGGGGTCTTCTTGTATGGTTAGATAAAAAAATAATAAAATCTAGAAAAGGAGGGAAAAAAGAAAGAAGGTTTTTATTTTTTCTTCGGTTTAACATCTTTTTTAGGAGGAGGAAGTTCTTTCTTTCCACTACCTTTACCTTTACCTCTCAATAAAGCGGAAATACCAACAATTGCACCAGTAAGAACAATACCTGCACCTAAACCTATACCCGTAGAGATGTAATCAAAGTTAAAGTCCCAGATATTACTATCAGGTGTTGATGTATCATCGTCATTTTCTTCTTCTTCTTCTTCCTCTTCTTCCTCTTCCTCAGGAACAGCAATATAAAGTACAGTTAGGAGAAGGGAATCACTTGCACTCATTCCAAATTTGTTGATTACAGTACACTCAAGGGTATAGTTGCCAGCATCCAAACTAGGAATGGTAAAAACTAAATCCATTTCAGGAGTAGTTATTGTCCCAGTTTGAACTACTGTGTTATTGAGTTTAATAGTGTATGTTGTGGGATGATATATTGAAGAAATGCTCCAATAAACATTATTAGTAGTATGATTGTAGATTATAAGGTTTGATACTGCACTTATAGAAGGAGAAGGAAAAATGATACCAGGTTCCATTAAAGGATAAAAGTCCGAGATATCATTCGTTATATTGTAAGGAGTATCACCAAAACCAAAAGGAGCAACTAAATCTACCCCAGTATAATCGTCCCAGTAATTTCCATAGTATTTATCTTCAATACCAGAATAGAAAGACCACTCATTGTCACCAAAAGAACTAAGATCTTGTGCCTGAATAGCGTTATCAAAGAAAGCATTATAGTAAATACGATTATTTAAAGCAGAAGCAGATAAACTTATACCATAAAAGTTATCAGAAAAAGTGTTATTGTAAATGTTATTATCATAGCCACTAGAAAATAATCCTATTAAGTTGAGATCAAGGATATTCAAGCGGATAATACTATCGAAAACAGTAGTTGTAAAATATATACCATATCTATTACTTTGAAAGAAATTAGAACGAATTTTTATTTCGTCAGAAGCAGTAGCGTAAATAGCGTAATCTGTCTGAAATACAGTATTCTGTAAAATAGTACAATCTGTGATAACATTAGTTCTTATACCACGATTCTTGATAGTTTCGATATAGTTGTTAGAAATGGTAATATTATCACCAGTACGGATGTAAATACCATTAGAGAAACTATTGATAATCTCATTGTTATCTATAAGGAGATCAGAGGAGTTGTAGGTATAAATACCTTCTATACCAATGTTCAACAGGAAATTATCAGCAATTATACAATTCTTAGCGCTATATATGTACATACTACTATGATAAATGTCAATGAAAGTATTCTGGAGTATTGTTACTTGCCTATATTGATCATAACCATGAAAATATAATCCAATTCCACCAACTTTTTCTATGGTATTTGCTATGATAGTAACGTCTGTACTGTAAGTGGCATTAATACCATAACCAACGCGATCAATGAGGTCAATACTAGAAAGTAAATTAGAAGAAATAGTAGTATGGTTGGAACGGTGAACATCTATTCCTGTATAGGGAGTATGGGAGAGTTCATTTCTTAAAATCTGAGCATGGTCGCTACGAGAAACATAAATAGCTCCGCGAGGATTAGTGGTAGCATTAAGCTTGTTAATAGTATTAGAGTCAATAACTACGTGAGGAAGACCATCGACATGAATAATAGAGCCCACAGAGTGGTTGAAATAATTATTGGCTATTAAAGGTAACTCTGTACCTAGACCATCGTAAATAGCATTAACATAAAAAGCAATGTTCGCTTCTGCTGTAACAAAATTGTTTGTTAAGGTTAAATTTCCATCCTCATAGTTATCAAGATAAACAGCATATTCGTGAGAATGAATCTCATTATTATGGATAGTAATGTTAGAGTTCTTATTACCTTGTATACCAATACTATAATCAGAGCGAATAATATTGCTAGAAATAACGATATCTCTAGTACGGGGAGTAGTATCACTAAAAATAATAGCTCTTGAACCACCATCATTAGCGATAACATTACCATCAATAAGAGTGTTAGAACAATTTGATAACAAATGTACAGCAGTACTAGTAATGGCAGAACCAGAAGAGAGCAAACGATTATCTGTAATTATAGAATCTTGAGTATCACTAAGTAGTAAAGCACGACCTAAATTGGTAGAAGTAATGGTGTTATTGTCAAAAAGAATATCTTTACTCATATGGGCGATAACAGCGGCGGAATCGCTTATAGAACTAGAAAAAGTCACTTTATTGTTCTGGAAGATAGCATTAGAAGAGTTCCAGAAAGTAACGGCCACCCATGCAAGAGCACTGGTAGAAATGATTTCAGTGTTAGTAATAGAAACATCGTTAGCCTCAATATAAAGACTACTAGTATAATCACCATAGGCGATCTGAGAGATAGTAGAACCGTCAATGGTAACATTAGCAGTTGATTCAAGGTAAATGTAAGTGTATAAACTAGTGTGATCAGTGGTAATACTCGAACCAGAAGTCATAACAAATTCAGCATCATTAAGAACAGTTAAATTGAAATCACCATTGGCTGCACCTTCTTGATTAAGCATAAAAATAACTTCAACATTGGTTAAAGTAAGAGAACCACCAGCTTGAACAACAATAGAACCATTCATTAGTAATGTTGTATCACTTAAAACTTGAGTATCAGTTATAATCCAATCACCAGAAGCGGGAGGAAGAGCATGAACTATTGTATAATCATTTAGCATGGTCATAGAAAAAAATAACATACCAATGAGAAATATATTAAGAAATATTGTAGATTTATTTTTGTCTTTTTTCAACCTAATAACCCCATTAAACATTTTCTTCAATCAGTTCTTGATTGTACTGAGTACCACTAGTAATTTTTGAATTATATAATTGTTTGCTTCAAAAAATAATAATCGAAGGTTATGGACGTTTTGAAAGGTTAGAAGATGTTTCAAAAAGCATTACATGAAAAGTTACAAAATCTTGGTTTTTGGAGAAAGGCTTAAATAGGAGAAAAACGAAATAATATATGTAAAAGTATTTACACGGGAAGCTGGAGCATTAGAACAAGTAATCTTGTAATAAACTATGACACAGGAGTTTACTATTCATAGAATAATTTTCCAACTTCTCAACTTTTACACAACAAAATACCGTGAAGGTTGGGAAAAATGATAAGTAAAAGAAAAATTAATGACATGAAGAAAAAGATAATCCAAGGTATAAAACGTATAGGGAGTTATTTTGCTAATTATCCCTTCAACTTGGTGTTCTTTGTCTGGAATATAGTGATGATTTTAGCACTAATCAGAGTTTGGGATTTTACAAACTATCGAATTTTTTTGGGAATTCTTAACATAACTATTATAGTAGTGGTTCTAATAGTAGGTACAATACTCATATTCACTAGAGACATTAAGGAGATTATTGAAGAAAATCTTATAATTTTTATAGCTGTTACTGCAAGCATTATAGCAAGTTTTACATTAAGTGTGATATTCATTAAAGAGGAATATATAGTTTCTACAAAAATAGCGGCTTACTTTAACATGTCTAGTAACTTATGGGAGACAATAGTAGCTGTTCTGTTAAGTTTTGGTATAACAACAGTAGTTTATATTGTCTACAAAACCATACTCAAAATTTTAAGAGTATCTTATTTTTACTATGCTTTTAACAATGAAACAAGATTTAAGATTGAAAGATTTGTGATAATTACTTCAATATTTTCACTAATTACAGGTACAATTATTGTGACACCATTTTTCCAAATAATCAGAGAGTTGGACTATTTTGCCAATTACATTATAGTTTTCTATACCTTAACATTTATCTTTGTTCTTGGAATATTAGCTATTTCGAGTAGTGTAACTTTTCTTCTTTCCAAAAGTGAAACCTATAGAGAACGCACAAGAAGACAAAAAAATGGTTTAAAATATGGTAATTATAACAAAGATATTCAAACTAACTCTGCTAGTTTAGATGAAAAAGATAAAGCGGACAAATCAAATGTCTCTATTACAACCAATAGCGTAATAGATCGACCCTTTTTACCTTCAAATATTGAAACGACAGCTAGTGCTCAAAATGGTTTTTTTGATGAGAGGAATAAAAGAAGAAGCTCCCCTAAATATTCTTTCAAAACCAAAGGTTCAAGCAGAGTCAAGGGGACAAATATCTCTAAAGATGAGAGTAGCATCACTACTAGCAATG
>CAZEQQ010000134.1:0-6990 GCA_964514425.1 uncultured archaeon | reverse complement strand
CATAACTGTTGAAGGTTTCTAAAAGAGATTGTGCCCCTAAGGTCAGGATTTGTCCATGTTTTAATAGTATAAGAGTTCACATTTAGTTTCTGCGCTAAACTGGAAAGTGTTTCACCATGAACGGTTATTTGCTCATTTACTAAACTTTGAATGATATCTTCAATACCACAAATTGTTATTTCACCATCATAATCTTGTAACAGCTCATATACAGTGGGTAAAGGCTTTGTCTTCATTGTAGGTAATGTTTTAGCTATTGCTAACCTTGTACCTTTTTCTAAAACACTTGCAGGTTTCCAAACTAAACCTAACTCTTTGTCCATGGACAGTAACATAGTTTGAGGCGTAACAGTAATATCTTTACCTGTTTTTGTAGCGATAGTAATCAAATTTTGAGGGCTATCAATTTTCCAAAATCGTGAAATAGGTTGCTCTTCTAATTTGAGATCCTTAGAATGAATGGCTTGGTAAGAAGTATCAGTATTTTTTACATATTTCATCCTTTCATTATGTTGAAAAACATCTTTGCTAACAAATTCACTCTCAACAATGTGTGAGATGGGTTGAATACTATTGTTCAATAGAATTTTGCTATCTCCAGCAACACATAATCCTGCTGCCGATGAAGCCTTTCCTGAGGTAAACAATCCTCTTGGAGCTAATCTATAAGTAAATTGCAAAAGTTGACTATTATGTACAACTATTCCATTAGCAATGAAGTTGTGAGAATTGGGAACTTGTAAATCATATACATAGTCATATGGTGAACTAATTTTTTTAATTGATATTACTTTGTCCCAAGAGATATCAGAATTAAGATAAAGTGTTTCCACATCTAAGAGATTATGATCTTCTTTACCATTAGATATTGTGAATTCTTTTGGTGTTGCTATGAGAACACCTTCAGAGAGCCTTTGAGCTTCAATAGTAGTTATAAGACCATTGTTAGTTGTAAAGAAAGGATGAGTTGGTGTAACTTCAACATATTTTCCTGTTTGAGTGGTAATTTCATAAATAAACTCAGGAGCTTCTCGTTTCCAAAAGATATTTGCATAACTTTCTTGGATTTTTCCTTCTTTGGTCAGAGTCATTATTGGAAGAAAACCTTCAGCATAATAGCCATCATCTATTTTTGTTGAATTTGAACTTAGTTCCTTTTCTACTATTTCTTTTATTTCTTTGATGTCACCATTTGCTAGAAGCACTTTTGTATTTGGGGCAACGCATTTAGCTACTCCAGGATCTCCTACCACTAATAAGTTTGATTCTCCTCTTTGTTTCATCCCGTCTGCTGCTACTCTTGACACCCCTCCAAAAAGTACCAGAGCTATTGCTTCTTTTACTGTTTCCATTCCATAAATGCTTGGAGCTATGCTTCTTATAATTTTTTTATGAATATTCAAATCTTTTGATAATTCTTTAATTTTTAATTCTGTTTCAGGGTCAATTTCTATTTCTTCAAATTCTTTCTCTTGAGAGGAAATAAAGTTTACTTCCATCCATGGGTCAAATGTTGCTAATTTTGTTCTCTGGTTTGAAACACTTTGTTTCATTCTTAGTATCCCACTTACTATTGCCCTGTCTCCAGCCCTCACTACATCTACTAAATCTCCTATTAACCGTGCAGGAAGAGATCGAGGTATTTGTCCAGCGGGTAAGGTTTCTGGTTTTTCTTGTACAACCACGGTCTGTAGATCAGTATAGGATGATTCTTCCGTCAATAAGGTGAAAGGTCCTTTCTTCCCACAGTTACCATTCCCACATCTACTTGGTTCTCTATATGTTCCTCCTTCTTGAGGGAGATAATGTATCTCTCCACAGTTCACACATTGAAAAACTCCTTCAGTTAGAAGAGGTTTAACGATGCTTTGTCTTACAATTATTCCTTCAACTGATATTAAACGCCCAACGTGCACAGACCTTAGTTTTCTTAAGTCCACATGGTCGGGAATATTGGATATACGAATATGAAAGCAATCTTTATTTTCTTCAAGTTTGTCTTCAACAAAAGCTGAATCTTCAATTCTTAATACGTCTTGAAGCGCAATATCTCCTTCTTTAATCATCCCTTCGGGTTCATCACGGATCAATTTTGCTAATTCTGGGTCAAAGCGTAACAGGTCATCATAATTCACAAATAATGAAGTCAGTCCTTCCAAAGTCATTTTTTGAACTTGTTCAACATAAGGAAATTTTCCTGTTTCATCCATAAACCCTTGAATAAACTCTTTAAATTTCTCACTTGGTGATGATTGTGTATCAATATGCATAATGGCTTAACCTTCTTGTACGAATTGAGAAACTGTAAAACTATAAGAAGTTTTTTTTTAGTTGTTTTATCTAAAGCTTCATTAGTATTTAGGTGAAATAACTATAAAAAGATAAATAATGAAAAAGAGTGAAGAGGTAAAATTATGGCTTTAACAACGACACACTTTTTACTGCAAGGGTTATTTTTGTGGTCTGTAATGGGAAAAAACACTAGAAATTATTATAAAAATCATAGAGGGCAATTTTTAGCTATCAATCTTTTTGCAATATTGCCAGATATCGACTTGTTAATCGGTTATCATCGTTCTATTACTCATAATATTGTTGTTCCTGTTTTCTTCTTACTGGTTGTTTTAGCTATAGAGGTAATAAATAAAAGAAGAAATGAATATGATGAAAAAGCAAAAAATGTTCTAAGATTCATGAAACTTGCGGGAGTAATGGTTATTTTACACATCCTATTAGATCTAGGATGGGGACCACTGCCTTTATTCTGGCCTTTAGATAATAGTTATTATGATGTAAGTTTTTACTTGCGATTAGAAAATAGACCTTGGTTAGGTTTTGCTCTTGCCTTAGTTGGCATTATACCTAAAGTAAGTATAATCAATCCTGAGGCAGGAATAAGGACTTTCTTTGTTAATTTATCACAAGAAGAGAGACAGCAACTATTTGGAAGATATATTGATCTACTCTTGACGGATTTCATAGTGGAGATAGTTTTAGCAGTAATGTGGATGACAGTCATATTTATTCCTACTTTAGCGAATACAAATTGGAAAATTACGAAGAAGGTGAGACAATTGAAAACTTCTTCTTCACCTGTTTTGAGAAGATTTGGCCGACATGCGACACTTTTAGGAGCATTTGTCCTTTTACTTGGACTTTTTGCTGGGCCTATGATTGGAACAGTATATTCTTTCGATTCTTCAATAAATTTCAGATATATCAATACAAAAACAGAGTTTGACCCTACCTTGGGATTTATAGTCGATAATCTCTATTACAAACCTATAAACTTAAAACTCGAATCTACAGTAAATTTGGTAAAATATAATTTAAGTGTAATTATCACGAATAATGAACATTTTTACAACTTTTTTGATGAATTTGAAAAAATAGTTTTATCTTATTATGCATCTAATATTACTTATAATGAGTTAGTAGCCAATTATACTTTTCTTGTCGACACAGTAAAAGGGAACTCTTTGTATTACGAACAAGTGCAAGGGAATGATACCAATATTGTTCATATAGTAGATTTCAGTGAAATCGAATACAGAGACAACTATTATGTTCTTTCAGTAATTGATGAATGGGTAGAAACTGAATCTTTTGTTTATGATATCAAAGTGACCGTTAAATATCAGTATGACAGAGCCTCAATCTATCAAACTGCATTAGTTCTGTGTGTTTTAGGTGTTTTGCTTATCGTTTTCGACCAAATGATTATTCAAAAATACCTTGATCTTAAAAATGATAAACAAAAGACAAAAAGAGTGATAGAATAGTTAATGAGTAGAGATTTTCTCTAAGCAAGGGTTTAGTCTTTTTATACCATTTTTTTTGTTAGTTCTACTAAATCAGTATCCCTGTTTAGCTCTAGAAAAGTAAGTTTAGTAGGTAATTTTAAGATTTCATCTACAAATTGTATTTTTCTACTTGTTTTTGCATAGATAAGTTTTATTTCTGGTATTTTTGCCATTAAAGGTAAAGGATTATCACCTATTGTTCGATCACAATCACTGATAATGTAAACAATCTTTTCTGAAGAAGTAATTGATTGGAGTTGTTCAGTTGCCAATTGTATTGCTTCATAAAGGTTAGTTTTTCCTCCACTTTCTATATCTAATATTTGCTGTATAAGATAATCGGGTTCAATGTGTTCATGCATAGATTTTATTATGCGTGCTTTAGAATCGAATTCAATGATAGCAATATTCTCTTTTTTTACAGATAAAGCGAGTATAGAAGCTGTAATAGAGATTTGATGGATAAGTTCCATAACACTCATGCTTTTATCAATACATAGAACGATATTCTTCTTTTTAATTTTAGGTGTTTTTGTTAAAATTACTTCATAATCGGGAAGTGTTTTTCCTAAACTCAACATTTTTTCAATAGTCATATAAATATCCCAGTCATCCCCGGGTTCATAGTTCTTATAATGTGAGAGTGAGGCCGATACTCCTCGACGGAAAATTGCTTTGGCTTGCTCATAAATAAATGGGATGATGCGGTCGAGAATTTTTTTTCTTGACACATAAGAGAGATGAGTTTTGGTTATTGAATAAAGTCTTACCAGATCGCGACCGAGAAATTCGTCCATGGCTTGAATATCGAATTCAATATTCTCTAATACTCTAGCAACCATAACAGGATAACTTGTAGCTATAATATTTAAAGCAGAGATATTACTAAATTGAGCTGCGTCTTCAGCTAATAAAGCAACTTTTTCTCTATCAACTGTCGCTTGACCTAACTCTAAATAGATATTATTTAGTAAAACTCTGTTGTTTTCCTGTTGATGTGATGGCTCATTCTCAGCTAGCGGTTCTAAGTCCCCATCTATCCTTTTTTTCGGATTATACGAGGATCATCATAGGTGGAAAGGATTTTGAGTACTATTTCTCTAATGATATTTTTTTCATTTTTAGCTGAAGTAGTTTTCACTCTTATTTTTCTAGAGTGTATAGCACTAGCCAGTTCAATGATATGCTGTTCATCTAAATCTTGATTCTGTGACAGCATTTTCACAAATTGTATCGCTCCTCTCACTGAAGAACCATGCTCTAATTCAGGATGAAGTAAGGTAGCTTGCACAATTTCGCAAGAAATGGTGTTTAGTAAATCATCTTTTGAAGAAGTTCTTATTTCCACAATTTTTATCATTTCAGCTAGTGATTGATGTGTTACATATATCCAAATGCAACGGTCATAGAAAGCTTTAGGGAGAGGGTTTGTTGCGACCGTTTCTTCAGGATTAAAAGTAAATATAGGAAGGAAACCTTCTTGTGCTGTAATTGTACCCAATTGAGGGATAGTAACCAATTTTTCATCGAGAGCCGTTAAAACAGCATTTATCGTCTCAGATGGTGCACGATTTGTTTCATTGAAGAAAAATAATCCTCCATTCATCATTGCATCGGTTAAAGGACCAGGAATAAACGAATCTATTGAAAAACCCTTTTGTAGAACTAATGGTGGATCATACCACCCTTTTAATTTCATTGCAGTAAGATTATCATCCCCATCAACTCTGGTAAAGGGGCTACCTAAAGAGAGAGCCAGCGTTTTAGCCATTTCTGTTTTCCCTGTTCCAACAGGTCCTTCAATTATTATAGGAATACCTTGTAGGGCAGCTTTAGTTAAGAGGATAAGCTCTTTTTCTCGTCCTATGATAAGTTCGGACATAGAATGATAAATCACTTCAAAGTTTTTTAACATTAAAAGAAAAAAGAAAAAAGAGATTAAAACAATTACTATATGAAGATTTAATAATTCTTAATCGATTTATCTAACCTTACAAAGCCTATTATTATAGTACCTATGAGCATTATTAGCCCTATAACAATCATTGCCCAAGCATAGGTCATATAGTTCCATGTTCGATAAAGTAATAAAAACACTATACTCCATATTGCAGGACCTAAAGCTGAAGATATTTTTCCTGAGAGTTTACTAAAACCAAAATATTCTCCAAATTTCTCTTTAGGAGCTAAAGCAGCAATCATTGAACGTTGGCTTACCCATGTTCCTCCCAACGCAGGACCAGCTATGATACCCATGAAAATAATCATTAAAAATGGTCCATTAAGTCCTACTTCGATGGGTGCCCAGAAGAATATACCCATTACACCTATTAAGATAGCAATAGCCCATAATCCACCCACTAAAAAGAAAGAATTTTTTGGTCCTTTTTTATCTGCAAACATTCCAATAAAATAAGTAAAGAAAACTGCGGATAGAGTAGCAATAACGATGTACACCATTCCAAATGTTTCACTCATTAACAATCCATCTCGTACAAGAGGGAACATATATGCTACAATAACATTTGCAGCATCTACGAATAAGAAGTATCCAATGATAAATATTAACATCTCACGGTGCTTAGTGATGTCTTTGAATGTTTTAGAGAGCTGTTTGAAAGTTGCCGTAATAATGTCTTTTGTGCCTTGTTTTTCAACTTTCTTTGTTTTTTCAGTTACCCATAGAAAAGGTAAAGCAAAGACGAAAAACAGTCCCATAGCAATGATAAAAGTTAAAGGATTGCCATAATAACCATAACTTAACCCTTGTATAGGATTACCAGGAGAAACAGCTGTAACAGAAGCAACTTGACTTACAGGAGTTCCCCACCAGCTTTCTGCTAAAATCATAATTGGTAAAGAGATAACAGTTCCCATATACCCAAAAGCCACACCAAAACCTCCAACTTTTCCTACATCTTTTGGAGCAGCAATAAAAACAAGCATAGCATCGTAAAATGCTAAACTAAACTGGTATGCAATATTAGCAATAACATAAAATATCAAAACTAGGGTAAGACTATGAGTAAAGCCTAGTAAACTTGCGAAAAGAAGGATGACACCCGTTAAGTAGATCACAAACGGTTTCCTTTTTCCTGCAGTATCACTTAAAGCTCCCATTATTGGCATACCAATAGCAGTAACAATTTGCATTCCTGTTACAACAAAACCAAAAATTGCATTAGAT
>CAZEQQ010000133.1:0-7046 GCA_964514425.1 uncultured archaeon | reverse complement strand
CAAGTAGGGATGTTTAATTTATCTTCTAGATAGTCAGTGATTCCTTCGGATAGTGGGTTTTCAGGGCCAATAAACGCATAATCAACAAACTTGAAACGTTCCAATTTAGAAAAATCATTGAGATTGCTTAAAAGGAATTCTTTAGAAAGGTCGGCTATACCAGGATTTTCACGAGGCATTACACTATATAATATTCCACCACTCTTCACTATGCTTTTGGCTATAGCGTGTTCTCTAGCTCCATTTCCTATTAATAATACTTTGTATGTCATTTTAACCCTCATAATGGCTGTTACTTTTGAGTTCTCCATTCAAGTATTTAACTCTTAATTCAGAAGTGTAAGCTGTGGGGTAACTACCAGAAATGCATGCTGTGCAAATATCTTTAAGACCTATAGAACTTTTAAGTGCTTCAATGCTTTGATAGTAGACACCATCAACATCTAACATTTCCTTAATCTCTTGGATTGTGTGTCCTGAACCTATTAATTCATCATCGGTTGGGAAGTCTACTCCAAAATAACATGGAAAGCGAATAGCTGGACATGTTACAGCCATATATACTTTTTTTGCGCCTAAAGCTCTGAGATCCTTCACAATTTTTTTGCTTGTTAATCCTCTAACAATTGAGTCATCAACAATTAAAAGGCTTTTACCTTCAATATACGAGGAGATATAGAGGTACTTCCTTTTTGCAGCTTTTGAGCGTTCTGATTCACTTTTCATGATAAACGTTCTTTGAAGGTAACGGTTTTTGATAATTGCCTCTCTCACGGGTTTATCTATAACTTCAGCTAAACCTTGAGTTGCAGGGCGAGATGTATCTGGAACAGGTACAACATAATCAATATCTATGTTTGCTTGCTCTATTTTTGCAGCTAACGCTCTACCTAAGTCTATTCTACTTTCATACACTAAATGACCTTCCATAATCGAAGTAGGATTAGCAAAATAGACATATTCAAACATACAATGCGCATGATCACTTTGTTTTAACTGATTTCTTACCCATTCACAATTTGAGAAGGTGATTAGTTCCCCAGGATTAACATCAACAAAGTCATGTATGCCCATATTTTGTAACACTACACTTTCTGAAGATACAACAGTTATCTCTTCATTTTTTCCAATAACTAAAGGGCGAATACCTTTAGGGTCACGATAGGTAAATATTTGTTCTCCTAGAATCCCCACGTTTGAATAACTTCCGTCAACATTTTCCATGAAAGCTGTAACAGCTAGAGACAAGTCTCCTTTAAATTTATTAATCAAATCTCCGAGATATTCTGCAATAAATTGTGCGTCACATTCATATTTACGTTCTTTTTTAAGTGAGGATATGTTTGTTATATTACCATTATGGACAATAGTTAGTGTTCCGTATTTTGTTTTAACCTGAAATGGTTGAGCATAAAGATCAATATTAGAGCTGTCTGTTCTTGTCCCAAATGTGGGGTATCGAGTAGAACCAAGCAACTTATTGACATTTTTATCCTCTTTAATATCAATTAAATCCGGATATCCGTCTATTTTAGCCATATTCACTTTTGAATCATCAGCTGTCGTCCAAGCTAATCCAGACGCATCTTGACCACGATGAGTTAACATCTGAAGCAATATTTTACCCTGCCCTAAACTTGTTTCTCCTTTTATTCCTAAAACACCACACATTAGTTTAACACCACTTTTACTTTTCTTTCTTCTATTTTCACCTTATTCTCTGTAATAAGTTTGATAGCTTTTGGATATAATTGATGTTCTTTTTCTAATATTCTTGCAGATAATGTCTCTTCCGTATCATCATCCAAGACCTCGACTACATCTTGTAATATTATTGCTCCTCCATCTACTTCTTCGTTTACAAAATGTACAGAACAACCTGACACTTTTACCCCATAATCTAATGCTTGTTTTTGTGCCTTTAAACCCGGAAAAGAAGGGAGAAGAGAAGGATGGATATTAATTATTTTATCTTTCATGGCCTGAATAAAATATGGAGATAAGATTCTCATAAAACCTGCAAGAACTACAAGGTCTATCTCATGTTCGTTCAAAACCTTTACTAAAGCCTTATCGTAGTCCTCTCTGTTTGTGTAATTGTCAGCTAAAACAATTTGACTTTTCTTATCATATTCTTTCGCATATTCTAGCCCTTTTGCTTCAGACTTATTTGAAAGAATTAGAACTACTTCGCCCTTACCAATTTTTCGATTTTTCTCTGCTTCCAAGATTGCTTGGAGATTTGATCCTCTTCCTGATATCAATACTGCTATTTTCATTTAATCACCTACAATACAACATCATACTCGGGAATACTTATTCCAATTTCAGAAGTTATCTTCCCTATAACAAATGAGGGGAAGTGTTCATTTAGAACATTTAATGCGCTTTCAGCTTCTTCTTGTTTTATCACTACTACAAAGCCAACACCCATATTGAAAGTGGTAAACATTTCTTCATTTGAGATTTTCCCGATTTCAGCTATGATTTTGAATATTTCAGGAATAGGAACGAAATTTGTTAGTGAAAAACCAAGATTAGTTATACGTTTTAGTTTCTTAAATCCACTACCTGTAACATGGGCCAATCCGTGAACGTTACAGTTCTCTAACAACTGTTTAATTGCTGCAACATAAATCCTTGTTGGAATCAATAACTCTTCAGTAACACTTTTACCATTTGGTAATTTATCATCGGGAGTGTATTTTGAGAATAATACTTTTCTTGCTAAAGTAAAACCGTTAGAGTGAATACCACTACTAGTGATACCTATTACTACATCACCTTCAGCTACTTTTGAGCCATCTACAATTTTGTCTAATTCAACAATTCCTAAAGCTGTTCCTGCTATATCAAATGCTTTTTCATTATCTTCAAGAAGTTCGGGAATAGTTGCCAATTCTCCACCTAATATAGGTGTTGAAGATTGTTTACACCCTTCATAGATGCCTTGCATTATCTCATCGATAATATTCGAATCAAGACTAGCTATAGCCAAATAGTCAACAAAACCTTTTGGTATGATTCCCATAGCGAGCAAATCATTCACATTCATTGCTACACAATCTATTCCGATGGTATCATACTTATTAGCCATCCTCGCAACTAAAAGTTTAGTTCCTACACCATCTGTGGCAAGAGCTATTCCATAATTACCAAATTTAATTAAATTGGCGTAATGCCCTTCTTTGGCAATAACATCACCAAATTCAAAAGAAGCCTTAACAAATTTATTTATAGATTTTAGTACTTTAGATTCAACAGATAAATCTAGACCAGCTTCTTTATAAGAGGAGGGAGGTATATTAGTCATTTTTTTCACCTTTTATAGCTTCTACAAAATTCTCTACAACTTCAAAAGAAAGTCCAACGTAGTTTTTAGGGTCGAGAATTTCCTCTATTTCCTTATCATTGAAACATCCCTTAACCACATCATTTGTTTTTACAGCTGCTATAAAGTCAAGTTGGCTGGAAAGATGTTTTAACAGTTCATGTGCTTTTTGACGACCAATGTGATCGGTCATTTTAATCATCAAATGTTCTGCACATTGAGCTCCTTTTTTCAAGTACAAGTTCTTTTTAATGTTCTCTTCATCAAAAGACAAAGAATTCAAGATTTTATTCATTTCCAAAATAATGAAATGTGTAAGAATTGAAGATTCAGCCAAACTTATTCTTTCAGAACTAGAGTTTGTTAGATCCCTTTCATGTTCTAAACACATGTTATCAAAAGCTATTTGTGTATTAGTTCTGATATTACGAGCAAGACCACATATTCTTTCACTTCTCCAAGGGTTTCTTTTTTGAGGCATAGTACTTGAACCTACTTGTTTGCCTAAGAATTGTTCTTGTATTTCGGCTATCTCTGTTCTTTGCAAGTTTCGTAATTCTCTAGCGAAGTGGTCTAATGTTGTTGCTATCAACCCTAAAGCAAAGAGATATTTAGTATAAAGGACACGTGTAACAACTTGTGTTGTGACAGGTTGTTTTTTTAGTTGTAATTTATTTAAAACAATTTGTTCAATTTCCATTGTACCATAGGAAGCATAAGTTCCAATAGCTCCTGACATTTTTCCATAACTTACATCAGCTTGTTCAAGCGCATCTTTTGCCAAAATTAGTTCATTAAGAAAATTAGCAAATTTCATTCCATAAGTGGTAGGAACGGCATGTTGTCCATGAGTTCGACCTATACAAATAAGTTCTTTTTTAGAGAGAGCAAGTTCAGATACGATTTTGATTGTGTTTTTTAGAGAATCAAGAATAACTTCCTTTGCTTCCTTTAATTGTAGTGCTCTTACAGTATCTTGGATATCATAGGACGTTGCTCCAAGATGGACATAGCCTCCGTATTCACCACATTGTTCAGATATTGCTAGTACTACTGCCATTAAATCATGATGAATCTCGCTATCAATTTCATTGACACGATCTAGTTTCACATAATCTAGTGAACACTTTTCAGCAATGGTTTCATAGGCTTCTTTTGGTATTCTTCCAAGTTGATAATTTGCTTCTGCCAAAGCATATTCTACTTTTAATTGATATTCTAGTTTTTTTTCTTGGGAAAATAAATCAGCTATTTCTGTTTTATAGCGTTCAATTTCCATCATTCTTTTTCACACCTAGAATTCTCATTGCTAAGTATGCAGCATTCTGTCCATTATCTATTCCTACAGTAGCTACAGGCACACCTTTAGGCATTTGTACGATAGATAAAAGAGCATCTAATCCATTTAAAGCGGCATTGACAGGAACGCCAATTACAGGTTTTTCTGTTAAAGCCGCTACAACACCGGGTAGAGCAGCTGCAAGACCAGCTATACAAATAAACACATCAGCTTTCGAACCTTTTACTTTTTCTACTAACTGATCATGGTTTCTATGGGCTGAAATATAACTCACTTCGAAAGGAACATTATGTTCCTCTAGAACGGTTGTTACTTTTTTTACAATTTTTTCATCGCTTATGCTTCCAGATATAATGTCTATCATTTTTTATTTCTCCATAAATTGGGTAATTGCTTTTTTCCATTGTTCAAACATTTGATCAATAGATAGTTCAAATAATCCTTCAACATTTACAGAATTTTCACTTTTTACAGTTCCTATTGCACCATATGAGACATCTATACGATCCAAGATAGTTTTTGCTTCCTCTATCTTGTCATTTGGTATTTCAAGGATATATCGAGCAATAGATTCAGAGAAAAGTTTTTCTTCATCTGTAAGATTTGCTTCTGAAGGAAGTTTAGCTAAGGATATATATGCACCTAAACGGTTTTGAAAAGTCATTTCTGCAACTGCAGTTATCAAACCACCATTTGATATGTCATGACAACTTTTTATAAGACCTTTAGAATTCAATTTTTCAATAGCTTCTATTGATTTCTTTTCTTTTTCAGGATTGTATTGTGGAATTGGTCCTTGTAGGATTTTATGATTATATCTTAAGTATTCAGAACCTCCTAATCCCTCCTCAGTAGAACCTATAACTACAATATGGTTGTTTGCTTCTTTAAAGTAATTTGACAACAATCTTTCTTTATTCTCAATAATTCCTAATATTCCGATGGTTGGAGAAGGATTGATTCTTTCTCTTTTGTTCTCAATAACATTTTCATTATATAGAGAAACATTTCCACCAACTACAGGGATGTTAAAGTCATGTGAAAATTGACCTAATCCCTTTACAGATTCGACGAACTGCCAATAAGAATCCTCTTTTTCAGGATTACCATAGTTTAAGCAGTCTACAAAGGCTAAAGGTTTGGCACCTACAGCAGTTATATTTCGTAAGGCTTCAGTTGCAGAATTAGCAGCACCATTAAATGGATCAAGATATACCATAAACGAGTTACAGTCTAAAGACAAGGCGATGTATGTTCCATTATCTAACCTTAAAACTGCTGCGTCTCCTCCTGCTGCTAAAACCGTTTGTGTTTGTACATGCTGGTCATACTGCTGATAAACCCAAGACTTATCACCTATATTAGGAGAATTTAATAGTTTTAATACTTCCTCTGGAAAGTTAGTTGAAAGAGGAAGAGATAAAGATTCTATTTTTCCTATGTATTCAGGTTTTGAAGCCTTTCTTTCGGGTTCAGGGAAACCCTCGACTATTAAAGAAGAAGGTAAACTACTTATTTTTTCTCCTTTATAGAAAGCATTGAAAACATTGTCGTTTGTCACTTCCCCAATTATACCATAGGGGAGTTCATATCTTTGTAAGATCTTTATGACTTCATCAAGTTTTGATGGATCAACTACACCTAACATTCTTTCTTGAGATTCTGATACAAGAATTTCCCAAGGAGCCATGTCTTTTGCTCTTAAAGGAACTACCTCTAAGTTTACTATTGCACCTGTTTTCCCTTTATCTGTCATTTCAGAAACAGCGCAAGATAAGCCTCCACCACCTAAATCTTGCAAACCATCTAAGAGGTTCTTCTCAACTAATTCTAAAGTGACATCGATAAGAATTTTTTCCATTAAAGGATCACCTATTTGGACAGCAGGACGGTCGTCTGCACTGCTTTCACTAATGTCTTTAGAAGCGAAAGAAACACCATGTATACCATCTCTACCTGTTCTTGCACCATACAAAACGAGCAATTGTCCTGGTTTGGAAGCTATACTTCGAACAACTTTATCTTTTTTTATAATTCCAACACACATTGCATTAACTAAACAGTTAGTGGCAAATGCATCTCCAAATTCTACTTCTCCTGCTAGTGTTGGGATACCACAGCAATTGCCATAGAAAGAAATCCCTCTTACAACATTTTCGAATAAATGCTGTGAGTGTCGAGAATCCAAATTACCGAACCTCAAAGAATCTAGTAAAGCAATAGGTCTGCATCCTTGTGAGATAATATCTCTAATTATTCCTCCCACGCCTGTTGCGGCCCCATCATAGGGACTTATTGCGGAAGGATGATTATGACTTTCTAGCCCAAGACCTATTAATAAATCGTCTCCAATGTCTATTAACCCTGCACCTTCACCTATTCCTAAAGCAATGTATGGTGCGGAAGTATTAAACA
>CAZEQQ010000132.1:0-7061 GCA_964514425.1 uncultured archaeon | reverse complement strand
AGGAATGGCTATGTATGGTGCTATTACTTTAAGTGTTGTAAACAAAACATACCAATTAGGGGGAGGATATAACATTATTATATAAGTTCCATCCAAAGCTTTCTCTACAACTAATTTAAGTAAAATCCAATAGGGTATTTCCAATATCAAAGCTGAACCTATTAGAGTTTCGCTAATTTTATTCTCTGCAAAATTTACAAAAATAAAAGTAGAGAGAAAATAGATTATGCAGAAAAAGTGAATGTAAAATAAAATGTAACTAAAATCTATATAATTGAATGTAAAAAATGTAGCTATAATCGTTACAATATAAATTAAAGCAATACCTATCCGTGTATATTTTCCTAAAATTAGTTTACCAAAAAAGTTAGAATTCTGTTCTAACTTTGATTTAATCGGTTTTCCATTTGTTATCATTTGTATCAAATCTCTGAATCTATTTTATTCTCATTCTATTTATTGCTTTCCAATGTATTAATGAATAATGCATTAATTTAGAATGCTTACAACTAATTGACAATATCTTATCGTTATTTTAAAAACGTTCCCAATTACTTAAGAATTCTCACTAAACTTTATAATAGGTATTGAGTATCGTTATCAGTATTAAATTATAGGAGTATTAGAGATGAAGATTAGATATCTAATTATCAACTTATTCTTACTTTTATTACTTTTTAGTGGTATTTTAACCCCTATTGCAGCACTAGAAAGAAGTTGGAATGAGGAAGATAAGTTTGTTTCAGAGTTAGAAATACATTCGATTTCCACAATCGTCAATAAAAATAGTGATCTTAAGGAAACCATTCCTGCAGAGACGGAAGTACAATCTTTTCAAGAATCCCATTTAAAGATAGTAGATATAATAAAAAGCAATAAAACTATTGTTTTTGAAGAATACAGCATAAGTTCGCTCGAAAATAAACCCTTAGAGTATTCTGAAACGTATAATTCAACAGAACTTGGAGAGATATACAAAGAAGGATATATATCGCCTAGTTTTGCTTGGGATATTGAGGAATCTAAAATTATTTTGATTAGTGTCTTGGATTCATTATTTTTGCTATTATTTGTTGAGCCAGAATGGAGTGATATCAATGTTGGTTTGAGTGAAGGGTTAGATAGAACAAAAGTTGTAGATACGATCTATAATGGCGCAGAATGGGTTGATGTTACTTTCGGGAAGTTTCTTGATGATTATTGTAAATCATTTGAGATAATGGAAAAAGAAGTATTGAGTCAAGCCAAAGAGGAATTTAAAGAAACAGTACACAAATGGACATTTATGTTTGATTTAAGTGGGGGGTTATCTGTTCCAGTTTATGATCCAGTGGAAAGTAAGATGGTTCAATTGAAAGCAGAAGAGTGTTTCTACGAATTTTCCTTGGAATATGATGAAGGAGGAACTTTTAAAGAGTATAAAACTATGTATAAAGAAGTTTACACTCTTAACAATATCACTACAACTAATGAAGAAACTTTCGTTTATAAATTTAAAACAGAGGGATTCTTCAGTTTTCTTGGAAGTCCCTTTGATTTCCTTTATGGATTCTTTGGTTTGTTAATGCTTTGTACAATAACTTTTGTTGTTAGAAAAAGATAACACTTTTTCTTTTTAGCTATCTATTTTTCTTGAAATGTTATATTTTTTAATATTTTATTAAATTCTGAGGGATTGTCCAGCATCACTGTATGTTTAGAGTCTGGTATGACATATTTTTCAGCTAAAATAAACAAGTTTGCAGGAGGGCGATAGTTTTTATTTGCTTCAAGAGAATCACTCATTATATAATAACGTTCAACTGACAATTGCTCAAAGTTTTTGTACAAAGAAGAATCAGTTGCAGATTGGACTAACGCTTTTGATGCTCTCTGTAAAGAATATCCTGAAGTGGCACTAATATCTTCAGCAATAATTTTATGAACGACAGGGTCTGTTGATTTTGAAGAATTTTTAACAATTTTGTCGGGTTTATAGGTAATAATAGGCTTAATTAAAGAAACTAGTACCCAAGGAAGTTTTGCTATTTTTCTTGATAATGTCAAATCAGAAGTGCTTAAAACAGGTTCCACTAAAATAATTTTTTGAAGTTTTGATAATAATGTTGTTAAATGGATAGAAATAGGTCCCCCCATCGAAAAACCTACTAAAATATCTACTGTTAAATTTAACATTTTAAGCAGTTTGGAAATGACAAATGATTGACTTTTCATTGAATAATCAAAATCTTTTGGCTTGCTAGATAGACCAAAACCTAATAGATCTATGGCAAATAAGTTAAAGTGAGTATCTAATTCTTTATCTTCAAAAACATATTTCCAATATTGGAGAGAACATCCTAACCCATGAATAAGCAAAATGGTAGGCTTCTCTTCATTATTATTCGTACGGTAATGAATTGTTCTATTATCTACTTCAATAGTGCTAAACATCTTCTTTCCTAAAGTATTGATGAAATGAACATACAACTCAATTATTTATACTCTACGATAGTTACAATGTAAATAGAAGTATACAATTTAGAATTTATTGGAAAAATTAAAGTTTAACAGATGTATGTTATCACTCAAGAGGAACAGCACTTCGATGATAATAAAGACCTAAATCAGTTAGGATGTCAGTCACAAAAACTAATTCTAACTTATAATTGAGAGCTATCTCTTTAGCATTTTTACCTTTTATATGTTGTATCACAATATCGGTTAAACATTCAATTTTCTCTGTTTTTCTTCTCACAGTAGGAATATGAATACCAGTATTCCGAATTAGGCGGTTTAATTGTTTGGTCGTCATATCTAGAAAATTCGCTATTGAATCATTGTCATAGCCTTTTTTCTTCATTTGGATATATCGACAAATGTTAACAATATCATTCTCTTGAACGGTAAAAATAAGTTTTCTATCTTCTAAGACTTTTCTTACAGTGTAAGGTGTTAAATCTAATAAATCAGCGATTTCTTCCTTCTTTTTTCCATGTATAAATAACTTTTCAACCAAATCATGTTTCATTGCATTATAATCGGTATTGGTTCTCACTTCAATATCATTATCTTTTAAGATTTTAGTAACAGTTCTTCTATTGATATTGAGTTTTTCAGCTATCTTATAGCTTGATAAACCGAAGTCGTAAAGTTGTATAACTCTTTGATCCCTTTTATCAAGATCTAAGTTATGCAGAGGTTCGTTCTTTAAAGGAAAATGCAAAATTGTTTCTCTGTCTTTCAAAGCTTCCTTCTGACCAGTAGTGCTTTCTTTTGGAAAATCTTTGTTTTTAGAAAACACTTGCTTGGTCATATTAACGCCTTCATTTATAGTTGTAACTACAACTCGTGTTTTCATATAAAAATATTATCTAATAGTTGTGCAACGTTTATACTAAGTAATACTTTAAACTTTTACCATAATAAATCACAAGTATTGTTTTTTTGGTAAAAAAAACGATTTCTAAGATTGCAACCATCTACTTGTTTTTGGAGCAGTAATAAGATAATCTGTATCATAAATAAAACGATTGTTATTGCTAATTTGAAACGTAACATTTACTCATTTAAATAGTATTTTTTAGGTTTCTTCAAGAATTTCAATACCTGTGTAATCTAATAAATTCTGAGGAGGTCTTATGACTAAAATCAAATTTATTGATCGATATACAAAGTTCCTAAATAAATACAAATTCTTTGTTTTAGCCTTTTGGTTATTACTTTTTGGTGCAAGCATATTCTTTGCTGTTGACTTTATAGGTGAAACTGTATCAGATTTTGATTCTCCCGTTAATTCTCAATCTTATTTAGCTAACAAGATATTAGAAGAAGAATTTCCAGGATTTGCGGATGAAACTAGTTTGGCTATTGTTATTCGAGAAAATAGTGGTAACACGGCACTAACAGAAGAGATAAGAGTTTTTAGTTATTCATTAATTGACTATCTATTGGATTCTGAATACAATTCCTTAATTGAGGATATTAGTGGATTCTTTTTCTTCAATGATACAGGTATGGTTGAAATAGCTATGAATTTTGTTTCTGAAGACTTACAGTCTACAATAATAGTAATAAATTTCAAATTAGAAACAGATCAGAGTATCAATGGGATAACATCTTATACTAGAGAATTTATCGCAGATGAGGTTCCTACAGAATATACAGCCGTACTAACAGGTTCTAAAGTTATGCTTGAAGATATGCAAGAGGCATCAAAACAGGATATTATTAGAATGGATGCAATTGTATTGCCTATTGCATTACTAATATTAGCACTTGTTGTAAGAAGTTTTAGACTATTGGTAGTACCTATTGTTTCGCTTTTATGCACAATTTCAATAGCTTTCTCAATAATGTTGCCGATAGCTAAGGCTACAACAGTATTCAGTTTTGTACCTTCTATTATGATGTCTTTAGTTATCGCACTATCTATTGATTATGCCTTATTCTTGCTTTCACGGTATAAAGAAGAAATAGAGAAAGGAAAATCAAGTAACGATGCGATATCAACGGCGTTGGAGCATGCAGGGCACACTATAACCGTTTCAGGAGTCACTTTAGCAGTATCTTTTCTTGGATTAATGCTTTTTCCTGTAGCATTTTTATCTACCATCGGTTTAGGGAGCGCTATAGCTATTGTTGTTGCTTTAGCTGCAAACTTGATATTAGCACCAACACTCATTTTCATTTTCCCTAAATTCTTCTCTCGTTCAGCATTAATGAAAAATTCAACAATTATGAATGCAAAAACTGAAGATGAAAGAAGAATTGCTCAAAAGGAAAAACAACAAAAGAGTTTTTGGTACAGAGTGGGGAAATTTACAACTAAACGTAAAAATGCTCTTACAATTGTAATGCTAGTCTTACTTATTGCTATACCAATATCTCTACAAACAATAAATATGGACACAACAATGGATAATGCATATTACATGCCTGAAAAAGCTGATTCTCACATTGCATATAATATACTAAAAGAAGATTTTAATCCAGGAATAATAGGTCCAATTTATTTAATCATTAAAACTGATGATTCTCAAGGTGTTTTAACTCGCGATTTTTTTAATGTTAGTCAATCTCTAATACTTAGAATGGTAGAAAAAACAGAAGTAGCGGGAAATTCCTTCATTTCAATAACATTTGCGCAAGGAAACATAATTCCCTATGATATTGTTATGAATTGGTTTTTCAATGAAGAATCGTCGTTTTATAACACATCAGAAGCAGTATTGTATAGAGGAATGTTCAATCTTTATACCAACTCAGATAACTCATCGAGTATAATAGAGATTCAACCTAACTTTGATCCTTTTGGAGATTACATGAATACATGGGTAAAAGATGTTAGAGAGATTCTTGATGACTTCAGTGATAATACCGAGTATGACTTCTATCTTGCAGGAGGACCAACGGAAGTTATTGATACGGTTGATTTAGTCTATGCAATGTTTCCTTGGATAATATTGCTAGTAGTGTCTGTAGTTTATGTATTCTTAGCAGTGATGTTTAGATCATTTATTTTACCTTTGCGTTCTATCTTTACCATAGGATTAACAATTAGCTGGATTTATGGCTTAACTGAACTCATTTTCAACATCAAACTCTTTGAAAAACTTTATCCTGTTTTATCTGACGTGGACTCACTCTATTGGGCTACCCCTATTATGAGTTTTAGTATTTTGCTAGGATTGGGATTAGATTATGACATATTCCTATTAAGTAGAATTAGTGAATATAGAAATAAAGGCTTTACTAACCGTGCTTCAGTAATAAAAGGACTATACAAAACAGGAGTAGTGATAACGATGGCAGGTGTTATCATGGCTGTAGCTTTTTCTGGATTAATGCTAAGTTCCGTACTAATTTTAGTACAGTTTGGCTTTATTTTAGCTTTAGGGGTGTTAATAGACACTTTTATTGTAAGAGCTATACTTGTACCTTCTATCATGTCACTATTAGGTAAATTTAACTGGTGGCCAGGCAGAAAACCAGAAGAATTAAAAGATGAATTGGAAATTGAATAAACAAGAAAACTATTCATCTTTTTTTTATTAAAGCGCTTTTTTAAGCATATCAATGCTGCTAATTTTGTATTCTATCAATAGCCTATTTGTTTACCTTTAAATAGCTCTCTTGAGTTTTGTTCATAATGGATTCCTTGTCACTTAATAACACAAATAGAGTCAAAGATCTCTATAATGAGGGGAAATACTTGGAAGTGTTACAAGTGATTGATGAGATCAAAGAGAAAGAGGGTGCATCGTATTATAACAAAGTAATATCATTAGAAATAAAGAGTTTAAATCAATTATCAGAGCATTTAACAGCATACAACAGAGCAATAAATTTACAAAAAGAGTATATTGATCAACTATCAGAAAAACAAAACATAGAGGTAGAATTAGAGAAAACTTATGCATTGTTTGAACTCGGAAAAAGAAAAGAATCAATTACTATGATAGAAAAAATAGAGCAAGATTTAATAAAAATAGATAATTACGAGGAAAAAGAAGAGCTTAACTTGCTTTTAGATCTATACAAGACAAAGATTGTGAATGATATTCCGAAAAATAAAGTAACGATTCTCCAATCTATTTTGGAAAAGATTCCTGAAGACAAACTTCTCTTTCAAGGGATTTACAAGAAAGAGATAGGATATTATCATTTTCTTAATGGAGAATATGAATTAGCTATAAATTACGTTCATAAAAGTAGAAAATATTTCGAAGAATTAGGAAACGAACACGAATTAAATCGAGTGTTTATAATATTATGTAAAATTTATCTAGAAAAAGGTGACTTACCTCTAAGCTTATTTTATTTAGAAAAAAGCAAAAAATTTCTCATAAACTTTAAACCTAAAGAAAATGAAGCTATGATAAAGTATTTAGAAGGAAGAATAGCAAGTAAAAAAGGAGATTTAGATAAAGCTAAAAAACTATTAAAAGAAAGTTATGAACTAATCCACAACTCAACAAATGTAGAATTAAAAGCGCATGTATTAAGCAAATACATCCTATTTTGTTTAGAAGTAGAAAATTGCGAACGTCACATGATGTTGATAAAAGAATTTTCAGAAA
>CAZEQQ010000131.1:0-7068 GCA_964514425.1 uncultured archaeon | reverse complement strand
TTTAGAAAGAGTAATCACCAAAGTAGAAGAGTTAGAGGAAAAAGTTGCAAAGTTAGAACACTTAGAAAAGGTAGTCGCTAAAGTAGAAGAGTTAGAGGAAAAAGTTGCAAAGTTAGGACATTTAGAAAGAGTAATCACCAAAGTAGAAGAGTTAGAGGAAAAAGTTGCAAAGTTAGAACACTTAGAAAAGGTAGTCGCTAAAGTAGAAGAGTTAGAGGAAAAAGTTGCAAAGTTAGGACATTTAGAAAGAGTAATCACCAAAGTAGAAGAGTTAGAGGAAAAAGTTGCAAAGTTACAACCAAAAGAAGAAGTAGAGCAACAAAAAGAAGAAGTAGAGCAACAAAAAGAAGAAGTAGAGAATTAAAATCTAATAACGAAATATTCATAAAACATGGGCAAACTCTTCAACTAAAGGTGTAATAATGGCTGAAAGAGCTAGAATAAGACTGATTGGACATAACCCAGAGTCGCTTCAAAAAATATGTAATCAAATTCAAAAAATTGCAGAAAGGACAGGTGTAAGGATAAGAGGACCCATTCCCTTACCTTCAAAACATATTGTGTTACCTGTTCGTAAATCACCATGTGGAAATGGAACAGCCACATATGATCATTTAGAGATGAAATTACATAAAAGAATTATTGACATGGATGCTGAAGAAAAAAGTATGCGACTACTTATGAGAATTCATGTTCCTGAAGACGTACATATTGAAATAACACTACGTCGCTAATTTTTTTCGCTTTTTTATTATTTATTTAGTAAAAGCAATTTTATCTAGTTTTATTTTAGGATAGAATTGTTCAATCATAAGCAAAAAATCTTCTCCACTCAATCTGTTTTTCTCGTTCTCATTAAGATATTTTTCACAAAAAGCTGTTAAATTCAAAAAATAATTTTGAATTATATAACTAGGCATTAGTAATATATCAAAAATAGAATACTCGGATGAGCAAATTTTCTCCATTAATGTTTTTTTAATACCATCAATTGTTGTTTTTGTAATATCTTTCTCATATAAAAATAGTAAATCTTTAATAATTATGCTAGTTTCGCTTACTAGTTGTATTATATGAGATAAGATTGAGTTAAAATATATCAAATTGTGAAATTCGCCATTTTTTAAGCAGTTTAACAGACAGATAAAGTGCTTTTCTGGTAATAGTTCAATTGAACAATTGTCTACAATACCATTTTTCATATGCCCTTCAATTTTTATTATTTTGTTTTCTAAAGTGTTGATTTCTTCAAGCCTTTGTTTTTCCCAACTATTCTTTGACACAGTGATTTTTTTGTACTTATTCTTTTTGGATATAGCATTTCTTAGTACTAGCTCAATTATGTCATTATAGATAATAATTTTTTTTACTATTCCTGTATAAACAAAAAAGTTTGCATCATTTTGCCATTTTTCATAATTTTCTCTATTTATTTTTATATATGAGTAGCCATATTTTCCATCCATTACAAGAAGATCTTTCCCTTCTTTTTGAATACAAAAACCATTTTTTATAACAAGATCAACACCTAAAGGCAATTCAATTATTGCAGTATTCTCTTTGGTTAACTTAAAATTGTATAATCCACTTTTATTTTTTATTTGTCCAAAAGCTCCCCAATCATACATCTGACAGAAAATTACTTCACCTTCAACTATTGGGAAACCTTTTCCAGGTATTAATGATAATGGTTCCATCATTAATATTTATTTCATTTATTATAAAAACCTATAATTTTTGTTGAAGAATTGATAAAAAAGAAAAAAATTGTGATATTACTTCCTAGAATCGCCTTTGAAACCAGTTAAATCAGAAGTGATATATTTCTCTTGTACAGTTTTATGTAAATCACCAATATTGTCATCTGTTAATTGCTCTAAAGGAGATCTAGCACCTACTCTTTCACCACTTACTAGTAAAAACCCTGATCTACTAATTGTGTCAGCTTGTCTTCTAGATGTTCTCTGACCTACTAATCCTAATTGTTTAGAGAAAACAAGTTGCCATTTTGAACCATCTCTATTAAATATCAATAAGCCATCAATACCTAAACCATCAAGACTTTCTGCAATTTCACTTATAGTTCCTTTGACAATTTTTTCAAATTTTGTCTGGTCTTTTAGTTCTTTAAACTCTCCAGTTTGATGATCATAAGAAAGATAAACGTTAGATGTAGTCATAAAATCACTAAAACAGTAATTTCATTTAGACATAAAAAGTTATTCCCTTTAGGCAATATGGGAGTTACTGAGGAGCTAAAATAAGAGAAAAAAGAAAAAAATGTAAACTTATTGAGCATTTACATTCTTTAAATCATCGTTTATGCTATTAAAATTAGTCTGGATATCATCAACTATATCAGTTATATTGCTTGTATAAGTAGCAAAATTTGCAGGGTCAACTATTAAAGCATCCATAATAACTCTCAAATCTTCTAAGTTTTGTTTTAAATCTATCATAGTGTCTCTAATTGAAGTTAATGCAGCATAAGTGTCAGCTAGTTGTGTCATTGGATGATCCCCTTCTTGAGTATAGCCCATCCATTCCACTGTTTCATTCATATAGCCAATACTTGTCTCAAGATTATCTATTGCATTAGTTAAATTATTCCTAGATTCAGTAAAGTAGATTGAAGCCAGTGGATAATCAGGAACATTCACAGCTGCTTCAGCTGCATCTAAAGCAATATATGCCTTATCAATATCTTCCTGTACTATAGATAAATATTTCATAGCTCTGAACAGATTTGCAAAAGAGTTTGCAATGTAATAAGCGTCATCGGCATTGTCTAGGAGCCCAAATTTTTCTAATGAAGAAATAAACTCTAATGCAGGTGCATTAAGCATTCCGTATTTATTTTCCTCGGCGTTATTTTTTACTGCGGTCATATTAAGGTCTAAAGATTCTGCAGCAATTCTACTTTGATTTGAGCTTATAACAAAAGCATCAGCATCATCAATAACAGGATCATAATCTGTGACATTCTGGAAGCCATCACTCAAAACGTCCGTTAAAGTATTTAAATCATCAAATGTTTGACCCATAGATAGTCCGAATTCTGTTGTGCTTAGTAAAAGCCCAGTCATATCATTCAAAAATAGGAATGTTTCATTGATGAAAGGAGTATCAGAATTGATTAGATTTTGCGATTCAGGTAGTTGAAGTTGCGAATAAACAACAGTGAAGTTATTTGAAGCTCTCTCAAAAAATTCCTCTGTTCCATTAAAAGCACTAGATGTTCCAATTAAGTCTGTAGCTTTAATTATATTGTAAAATCCATACAAAAAGTGACTCAAAGTAGTAAAAGAAGAATTTACACCTGGAGAGAGTTCTGGTTTTTCTAACAAAACTTTTAGCCCTGCAGAAGCTCCTTCAAAGAGATTAATGTATTCTTGTGCATCTTGAATGGATTGTATTATCATTGCAACATCAGCTGGAATATCTCCTAATGTCTCATAAATCCTATCAAAATCAACGTTTTTCAATTCATCATATGCATCATCTAAATAATCTATAGATTCTCTAAAGTGATAAAGACCATCATTTATTTTTACCATTCCAAGATTGAATAAAGTGTCATTCACTTCAGAAAACTCATTAAGCGATAAATCACTTTGAGTTTTTTGTGCGCTTACTGCTAAACTGGTATTTGTCCCTAAAGCAGTACCTATCATATCAAAACCACTGAATATTTGATAAGAGCCATTAAGTAAAGGTCCTAAACCACCATATAATATAAATGCAGCTTGTAAGAAGGCATTTAAATCGTTGGCAATACCGCCATAAACAGGTACTATATTTAAGATTGAAAAGAAAGCACCTAAATCAGAAGCAACTGCTCCAAAGTATTGAGAAGCTTCTTGGAAATTCATAACTGCTTCATTAATACTTGTTTGATTAGTTGCATCGAAATTACCAAAAGCACTAACGGCTTGAAGCGTATAAAATCCGCCCATTGCAGAATTAGCACCTATATTTATTACTCCAGATAACGATAGGTGAACTATTGGAAGTAGTAGCACGCCAATGATAAATAATGTCAAAGCAAAGATAACTGAAAATATAGTCAATATTTTTGGTTTAGAGGTGAATATTTGTGCAAACCAAGTAAATGATAATGTTGCAAAAAAGAAAACAAACATTGCAATTAAAAGATCTATAAGAAATAGAAATTGAAGAAAGAATATTATTTCTCCACTACTTACACCTTCTACGAATGAAGCACTTATATTTGCTAATTCAGTCAATGTAGTTATAGAGCGCTCAGAAATGGGTGCAAATGGATTATACACGGGTAGTCCTAACACGAAACTAAATAAATATCCCAGTCCAAAAGTTATTATTAGCAAAAGTGGATTGCTGACTAATACTTTCCATTTTGATCTAGTAAGAGCACTAAAAATTGCTAAACCTACTAATCCGAGAGCGTATGCTACAATTGTTGCTACAAAACTATCTTGTGGACTAATAAGTAGATTAAGTAAAAACATGAGAGCAATAATGTAAACAAAATATACGATTATCGCAATTCCCCATTTACCTTTCTTTTTAGGTGGTTCTTCAGCCATACTATATGCAGAGGTAGAATTTTCACTACCATTTTCATGTAAATTTTTATTCGACTCGAAATCTTCTGTCATAACTTTACACCAAACTACTGTATATAGAAAAACGTGATTCATTTTAAATACATGTCGAAAGTACAAATGGGTGAAAGTAGTTAAAAACACTAATTTTGTTTGGTGCGGAGAGAGAGACTCGAACTCTCGAACCACTAAGGACTAGAGCCTAAATCTAGCGCCTTTGACCACTCGGCAATCTCCGCTGGTATTATCTAATTTTTTTAAAACTCCAATTTTTTTTTTTTAAAGTTATCTAATCGAAACAATTCGTAGTATAGTAGAAAATAAAATGGTTGTTATTGTAATTTTTCATTAAATAACCTACCTTTTCTAAGAATAATTGGGGCTCTGCACTCAAGATCCTCATCACTAAAGTCAGTAGGGCTAGACTCATCATTGCCCTAGTAATTAGAATTTGGTTTCTTTTTAATTATTTTCATTCATTATGATTAATCAATTTTTGCAATTTCAGTTAAAAATCCTTCATAAATTTTCCTTTTTTTCTCAAGTTTTCTAACTAACTGTCCAATTTCAATTTTCTCAAGGATTATACTCGGAATTTCTTTTCCTAAATAATTTTTGTAATTGTAATCAGGTTCTTGACGAAAATAATAGTAAGGACCATGTTGGAATTGTTCTCCTTGTGAACATTTACAATTACTCTTCCCACATTTCAAATATTTTTTAGATATAAAACCATAAATAGGTTCTGCAGCATATAATTTTTTTAATTCTACTTCAATTCTATCTAATACGTCTAAAATATTAATTTTTGTAGTATGTGTAGTCATACAGAACTATTTATACTAAAATCTAATAATGATATAATGGTGAATATTATTGTCATATTCTCTGGATTATATTGATTTATAAATTTGGATATGTATTGTATATTTAGGAAGTGAAAATATGTCTCAGAAAGAAAAAGCAGTTGTAGAAAATTCTGATGATAGTTCAAAACATTTGAAAGAGATATTGATTAGTATTAGAAGGGATTACCTTTATTCTCAAGATTATGATACAACAACAGAAATAGATCAATTAATTATGAAACTATTATCAGTACATGGAGAGTTAACTAGGAGTGAAATGGTAAAACTAACAGGTATTCCTCGTTCAACTTTATATGATAATCTTGTTAAGCTTATTGAAAAAGGTTCTATAGTGAAAGAGTCTATACCGAGAAGTTCTCGAGGACGACCAAAAGTGGTATTTAAATTACTATAATTATAGTTAATTAGCCACCTATAATAAATTTTAGAACAACAGCTATCGACAAAGTTAAACAACCATATGATAAAATTTTACTAGAATGTTTAAGTGAGGACCATGAGTGAAAAATCATCTTTCGATTTAGATTCAATATTTGACCGTTATTTAGATGACGAAAATAAAATTTTTACTAATAGAGAAGTTTTAAGTCCCCATTATGTGCCAGAAATTTTACCCCATAGAGATGATAAATTCGAGGATATGGCAAAAATATTAGGTCCTTCACTTCGTGGCGGAGTGCCATCAAATATATTTATATATGGAAAAACAGGAACTGGTAAAACAGCAGTTACAAAATATGTTTTAAAAGTTTTAAAAGAAAAAGCCTCTTCTAGAGATATATCCTTTCGTTATAGTTTCATGAATTGTCAACACGTAGATACAAAATATCGAGTATTCGCACAACTCTGTGAAGATATTGGGTTAGAAGTTCCTTTTACAGGTTTACATTTCGATATAATTTATCAGAAATTTAGGGAAGCACTAGACAAAATAAACATTTTACATATAGTAACATTAGATGAAGTTGATATGTTATACAAAAAAAGTGCTGAATCTCTTTATATATTGACTAGAATTAATAGTGATTTAAAGCACTCAAAGATTAGTATTATAGGTATAACAAATGATGTTAACTTTAAAGAAGCATTAGATCCGAGAATAAGAAGTAGTTTAAGTGAAGAGGAAATAGTCTTTAAGCCATATACAGCTGAACAACTCCATGATATACTTTTACAACGTTCAAAACAAGGTCTAAGGGTAGACGCATTGGATTATGGTGTATTGAATTTATGTGCAGGAATTGGAGCTCAACAACATGGAGATGCACGTAGATCATTAGATTTGTTAAGAGTATCAGCAGAGTTAGCTGAAAGAGATGGGAAAGAAAAGATTACCGAATTACATGTAAGAAAAGCACAACAAGTTATTGAAAGAAATACAGTAAATGAAGTTCTTGCATCATTACCTGTTCAAACAAAAGCTGTACTACAATCAATATTTATTGAAGAAGGAAAAAATCAAGAAATCACAACTGGTGAAGTTTACGAGCGTTATGAAAAAATATGTAAAGAAATATTATTAGATCAATTGACGCCAAGGCGAGTTGGAGACTTAATAAATGAGTTAGATATGCTAGGGATAGTAACTGCGCAAGTAATAAGTAAAGGAAGAT
>CAZEQQ010000130.1:0-7074 GCA_964514425.1 uncultured archaeon | reverse complement strand
AAGTTCTGTTGAAATAACTGTTAATGTTGTAGGTAGTTTTGGTCCTGTTACAAACGCAGTTGTGGGAATAGGGTCTTTAGGTGGAGAGTTTTCAAATGAAAAAGATAGTATTATAGGGCACTCCGACACAGAAGGCAAATATTCGACAAATTGGACTGCCCCTGAAGTTGAATATGAAATCGAATTCATTTTTGATGTAAACATAACTTATACTGACCTTATAGTAGCTCCAAAAACACTGGAATTTAATATTACAGTAACTGTCCCCATACCTGTTATACACAACTTTACAACTATTAACCTAGTTGCAAATGCTACAGATGTTATTGCAGGAGATTATGTTGAAATAATTCTATCTGTATATAACGAATTAGAAGAACCTGTGCAATGCAATGCAACATTTACACTTACAGAAGGAACATTTGTAGGATTTGACGACTTGGATGAACTTATCTTTGAAACAAATAGTACAGGAGCTTTAGTTTTAGTTTGGAATACTACCAGTTTGAACCCATGGGATCCTAATGGGATAGATTACCATATTGAAGTGTTCCTAGCTCATGAAAATTATAATGCAAATAGCACAAATATCTCAATAAATGTTAAACCGCAAATTTATCAATTAGAATCAGACATTTCAGCATCATCATATACTATCACACATGGAGACAATGCCACAATAATAGTACTAGTAACTGCAAATGGACAGGCTATCAACGGCGTGTCTGTACAGATAATTGCACAAGCAGGAATATTTGCAAACTCAAATAATGAAATTGCCCTTCAAAATACAAACGCAACAGGACATGCTATATTTACATGGATAACACTAAACATGACTGTAACACGAGCTAATAATTATACTTTTACTATTTCTGCAAGCTTACCCGGTTATCTAAACGCTGAAATTGGAGAAATAACCATAGAAGTAAGACCACAAACTGATCCTTCTGGGGATGATGATGACGATGAAACAGTTACAGGATTGGCTCCTAATGTTTTATATGGAATAATCTTTGGAGGCGCTGCAGTAGTGGTACTAGGTGGTGGACTTGGTTTTATGTTCTATCGTCAAAAAAAGATGCTTAGCACATAAGATTAGACTATTTTTTTTCTTTTCCCTTTTTTCTTTTCTTTTAGTATCGCAGAAATTTGAATTTAAAATCTAAAATTTAGTATAAAAAAGTAAAAGAAAAATATGAGAAGAGAAAAGGCGTCAGCGTTAAATTTTTCCGATAAGATTTGTACCAGGTTTTATTGTATCTTTTCCAGGCTTCCAAGAAGCTGGGCAAACAAGACCATCATTTTCACGAACAAAATTAGCTGCTTGGAGTTTACGAAGAATTTCTTCAGTGCTGCGACCAATGGCATTGCTATGAATATCAGAAGAAACTAAATGACCATCCGGATCAATAATAAATGTCCCACGAAGAGAGAGACCTTCTTCTTCTATATATGTACCAAAAAGCCTACATAGTTTGCCTGCAGGATCTGCTAACATAGGATATTGAATCTCTTTGATAGCTGTAGAATTATCATGCCAAGCTTTGTGAACAAAAGCAGTGTCAGTGCTTACACTTAGAATTTCTGCATTCAGTTCAGAAAATTGTTCATAATAATGTGCAGCTTCTTGTAATTCTGTTGGGCAAACAAAAGTAAAATCTGCTGGGTAGAAAAGCAAAACCAGCCATCTATTCTTATAATCGGTAGAGTTACATTTACCGATGTCATCCTTTTTTGGGAAATAGGCATCAACTTCAAAATCGGGAACTTTATCTCCAACCTTTAACAAATATTATCACCATCAAATTTTGTTAAGCAACTAAGAGAAGACGAACTTTTAATAGTTGACTTTGAACAAATATTTAGGAGTCGGAAAAAGGCAAAAATGCGGGTAGATAGGTTTTATAGTAATTAAAAATGAATTTTACCTTATTTTACAACTATAAACTCTTGTTGTGTCAAAAAAGTTTTTATCTTTATCCTAATTTTGATAATTGATAACTATGGTAGGCGCTTTTTCTCGTAGTTGGCAAATAACAAAACTATCATTTGGTGTAATTAAAAGCGATAAAGAACTTTTACTTTACCCAATATTTAGTTTTATATTTTCGTTAATATACATGATAGCTCTATTATTCCCTAGAATAATATTAGCTATCATAAATGGCACATTCGAATTTTCAGGATTAGTGATATTAGATTATATATTACTTTTTGTGACATACTTTGGAACTGCTTTCATCGCGACATTCTTTAATGTCTGTGTTGTATATACAGCAAAAAGAAGATTTGCAGGTGAAAATGCAAGATTTTTTGGTGCGATAGGCTTTGCCTTTTCTAGATTCTTTAGAATTGCACAATGGAGTTTTGTAGCTGCTAGTGTCGGTGTAATACTGTATATGTTAGACCAACTAGCCGAAAAATTAGGACCTGTAGGAGGAACACTTCTTAAAATATTACGAAATCTATTATCGATGGCATGGGGAATAGTAACAATATTTATTGTCCCTGGAATTGTCTATTACAACCTCTCACCAGGTGCTGCAATAAAGAAATCAATTGCCACACTCAAAAAAACATGGGGAGAAAGTCTAATCAGGCATTTCGGTTTAGGACTTGCACAATTTGTAGTAACTTTACTAGTAATACTAATATTCGGTGCAATAACCGTAGCCTTGTTTATATTCTTCTCGGTACTAGGTTTGCTTATCGGACTAGGGGTGTTGATAATAGCTCTAATTATAACATTCTTGGTTTTTGGAGTAGCTCATCAAGTCTTTAATGTAGCTCTTTTTGAGTATGCAGATAAGGGAAAAGTGCCAAAAGGTTATACCAAAGATGTAATGAAAGAAGCTTTTAAAGTAAAACAATAACCCGAGTTTTACTTTTTTTTTATCTTTTATAAAAGAAGCAAAAACGTTTGAGCAGATTTTAGAAAAATCTTAAAATCGTTCATTTTTATCTGAATTTCCTTTGTTTTCTTTCTATTTAAGTGATTTATGTTAAATTAGCATTGAATTTTAACAAAAGCTTAATAATTTTATTGGTAATTATGTTTTAGGTATCTCTATGGATGAAAAATTTCAAGAATATTTCTCACGCCTTCTTCCTCTTCCTTACATGAATCTTGAACGTTTACAGTTGTTACATAATAAACTTGTTACTGTTATCGGTTTAGGGGGTCTAGGATCTATCAGTTCAGAACAAATATTGGCTAATGGTATAGGTAACCTTCGTGTTATTGATTGTGATTTAGTAGATTTTAGTAATCTCCCTCGTCAAAAATTGTATACAGTTGAAGATGTGGGTTTTTCTAAGGCTGAAATAGCACAAAAATACCTCTCTAAAAGAAATCCTTACGCTAATATAGAATTTATTGCAGACTTTTTTGATATGTCTTCCGCTCCTTATCTTTTAAGTGGGAGTTCAGCTATTATTGACGCTTTAGATAATTTTCAAGGCAGAGATGCTATTAATAGAATTGCATATAATCATAATCTTCCTTGGGTCTTTGGAGGTGGTATTGGTACTTTAGGTAATGTTATGACCGTTACTTTTAGAGAAGGCACACCTTGTTTTAGTTGTATGTATGATACAATTGATGACGAATCTCTTCCTAATTGTGCAAGTGTTGGAGTAAATCACCTTGTCTTGTCTTTTATAGCCAATATTCAAGTGAATGAGATTACTCGACTGCTACTAGGAGAAAAACCTTATCTTGAAGGTAAAATCCTTCTTTTCGATTTGGACAATTACAGTGTGAATACAATAAAAATTACTCAAAGGAAAGATTGTCCCGTCTGCTCTAAAGAACGAGCTGAAATAAAAATACAACAAGCAGAATTCGAGATCATACCTTTAGGTAAATTCACAATAATTCCCACGTGTAGAAATGAGAAATTTATTATTAAACCAACTGAACAGTTTAATAAAAAACATGACCAAATTATGAAAAATATCGTAGAATCTTTTCAAGTAGAAAGAAAGGGAAATTATGGCTTTGAGTTTAAATATCGAAATGCTAAAATCTTCATCCTCAAAAGTTTTATAGCTACAATAAAGGGGGTGGAGTCACCAGAAGAAGCAATATCACTTTTTGAAGAGATTGTAAATCAAACTCTTTGTTAATAAATTTAAGCATTTTATAATATTTAGTTTTTCTTCTCCCTTTTCTGTTCTCCATTCAACCAAATCTCATATCCACCAAAGACTTTTCGCATAAACAATACAGCTATCTTTGTTATGATTAGAGCTATAGTTCTCTTCAGTATATTTATTCTTACAGGATAATAATAATCTTCATGTAACCACCCTTTTTCTTTCCAATAAATATAGTCTGCAATAAATTCTTCTTTAAGGTTTAATGCATTTAACTTCCATATATTAAAAAAGATTAAATCATATAATTTAGGAGAAACCATATTTGTTTTGTACAAAGCGTTATGGAACTTTCTTGTAGAGTTTTTTAAAGAGTTGGTAATCTTTATTTTATGCTTATTATTTACTGAAGCTATTTCTACTGGTCCTGTTGTAGTTACTACATTGAACCCCCAATTTTTTGCTATCTTTTTGAGATAGTTTTTGCTTTCTTTGAAAAGATCTCCTCTAACGACAAATATCAAAGCAGCTTTGCCAAAAAATCTTGGTCTATGAATTAGATAAGAGTAATGATCTATGAAATTTTTTAAAAGAGCATTAATGTGGTAACTATAAACTGAAGATACAAAAATAATCCCATCTGCTTCATCAAATTGCTTAATTATGTTTTTCTTCTTTTCATAAAATGGACAGTTTTCTTCTCCTCTCTTAAAGCATAAACTGCATCCTAAACAAACTTCTAGATTCAAATCTTTAAGAAATAAATAAGTAAACTCTATGTCACCTAAATGGGTTAATTCCTCTTCAATTACCTTAGTCATTTGTGCACCATTTCCATTTTTCCTTGGACTTCCCATTATTGCAACTACTTTTTTCATTTATCTCAAACTCAAATTGTTATTAAAATTAAAAAACTTTGGGCGTTTTTATTTACCTATGTTTTTATAATGCTGTACTCTGAGATATTTGTGATAATATGAATGCTGTTATTGTGCACGATTCTAAATTTGGAAATGGGAAATTTCTTGCAGAACGTATGGGAGAAGTTTTTCAAGATACTATGAAAGTAACTATCTCACATGTTAAAGAAATCTCTCCTGAAGAAGTTCTTGAAAAGGAACCTACTATTCTTATTATTGGAACTGCTGTTAGAATGTTTATACTCAGTTGGACTTCAAGAAGATGGGTAAGAAAAATGAAAAAAGTTTCAAAATTTTCCTCTCATCAAATTTCTTATGGAGCTGTTTTTGTTACACATGGACTACAAAAAGAACGTGTTGAAGGGAGAGCTAATCGTTTCCTTAAATTATTCAAATCTGTCCCTAATATCAAAATAGTTCATCCTTTTTGGTTATCAGGACGTGTTATTGAGGCAGAAGGGCCATTAGAGGAAGGTGTAGAAAGTTTTTTTGTAGAGGAAGCAAAAAAAATGTTAAAGCAAATCGTAGAAAACACTTAAAATTTTGTGAACAAGCACCTCTTCTTGTTTTAGACTTTTTTATGTTAATTTTTTAATGTGATAATTTTTAGTATTTTATTTTAAAATTCATGATTGTAGATATTCACGGATATTTTCTTTCTATCTTTAACGCAAAAGAAGACCCCTATCGTAAGGAAGGCGTAATTGACAAGAAAATAAATAACGGAAAAAGAAAAAAGTTATTTTACTGATGCACCACAGTTATCGCAAAAACGAGCAGATTGAGGTAATTTATTACCGCAATTCAAGCAATATTGTAATTCACTATCACTTTTCGGTTCTGAAGGTTGGGTTTTTTTGGCTGGAAATATTTCTTGTGACCCAGAGTAAGTATATTGAGCTTGGGGACCTGTTTCATGATGAGGAGAAACAGAAGGTTGAGCGCCATAGTAATGAGTGTAAGGTATTTGCACCACATATTCCGAATCTGTGGGAAATCTTTCTTTGATATTTTTACTCAATTCATGAAATCCAACAAGTGTGATAATTGTACCAATAAGTCCAAATATAAAATTTATGAAGAAACCAAGTTGGATGTTTGAGGGACCATCGATGCCATGAATATTGCCCCATTGTTTCATACGATCAGAAAATTCATAGAAATAGATATAACTTACAATTCCTGGGATAAAAACGAGAAAAGAGAAAATAAGCGTCAATATCATTGCATATGAAAGCAATATCATGTTAAAGTGGTTTTTAAGTTTCTCATGGGCTTCAAGTAATAAAACATCTTGGGTTTTTTGAGCAACATCTCCTAATGCAGTTATCATCTGGTTAAATTTTATCAGTACATAAATGCTAAGAACTAAAGGAACAATAAGTATAATGAGCAAAGTTATTAAAAATAATGAATATGACGTCCCTACAAACGATAGAAAAAAAAGAACTGAACAAACAATAGCCACTATATTAACAATAATTACAGAATTGACGTACTCTGAAGTTCTCCGAGCAAAATTGTAGAAGGTGTGTTGGTTATAATGGGAACTTATCATAATGTTTGATAGTCTTTCCGTATTTAAATACCTATCGTTTTACATTTCAGACGATTAAATATCTAAAATTTTATTTAAGTTCCAATCCATAAAAACCCTTTTATTCAACTTTTATATTATGTTTGTTAGTAATAGTTGTATTCAACTAATGGGGTCATTTAATGAAAAAACTACACTCTAAGTTTCTATTAGTTCTTTTAATCCTCTCTTCTTTATTTTTACCTGTATTTTCACCAACATCTTCAAAATTTCATTTAAACGATAATGTTGAGATTAATCCTTATTCTCTAAAAGAACCATCAAAAACAAATAATAGTTCTTCTTCTTCTTTTTCTGAAACTAAACAAGGTTATTCTCCTACCCTTGAATATGATTACTTTAACAATTTTGAGAAGGAGTATAATTATGTCTCGGACTTTATTCCAAAAAAGGAAAATTTTATCTCTACTTACACTCACTCTAATTACTATTACTATAGTCCATACGCACTTAATC
>CAZEQQ010000129.1:0-7107 GCA_964514425.1 uncultured archaeon | reverse complement strand
ACTAAATAAAGGTTGGAGAGGAAATGGAACCATTGACAACCCCTATCACATCAAGAATCACATTATACTTTCCACTGGAATGACAGGAATTGATATAAGCAACACTACAGCATATTTTATTATTGAAAATATACTAATTAAAGATGCGTTGAATGTTAACTCTGCTGGGATTATGCTAACATCAGTAGAAAATGCTATTATAAAAGGTGTAAACATAACTAACAGTAGGAATGGAATTTTAATACATTCATCTAACCAAATAAACATTGAAAACAACTCGTTTGACAACTGTTTAGAAAGTGGAATTGGAATAACTAACTCTTCTGTCATCTCCATAAAAGAGAATTTAGTAGAAAATATAAAAAATGGTATAGGAATAAAAGTAGAAAATAACTCAAGATTAACCATTTGTTCAAACGTTATTTCTTCTTGTAAAATAGGAGTATCTTTAAGAAACACTCATGAGTTAACACTTAAAGGATCTATAATTACAAACAATAAAAAAGAAGGAGTATACATAGAAAATTGCTACAATTCAACATTGTATAACAACAAGATAGAAAACAACACATTCCACGGAGTTCATATATCTCAATCTTCAAACATATATATTTACCTTAACTACTTTATTGACAATAATGTCAATGGAACTTCCCAAGGATTTGATTCAGAGAAAGATAAAAATCAATGGTATAATGAAGAAGAAAAAGAGGGAAATTACTGGTCAGATTGGCGTAGAACAAAGATATATCTAATAGATGGTTCAGGTGAGGCTTATGACTTATATCCTATAAATTGGTTGAATCATACCAAGATAATATCTACTATTTTATATATTGTAGGTTTAATATTAGGTACTATATTATTCATCGGTATAATGATCTACATTGATAAAAACTATGACAAAATTCGCCAGCGAATATATGGTAAGGGAAGAGTTAGAACCGGTTATGAATATATTAATGTGCCAATAACTTCAACAGTTGCCAAAAAAAGGATTGAAAACGAAAATGTCAGCAGAACACCTAGTACAACTATTGGCTATAACGAGGCAAAAAAGATTAAAGAAGAACAATTTCCTGATTACAAAACATATGAAGAAGCTCTAGCAAAAGGGGCAAAAAACATGGAGCAATATGAATTGGTTCGCTATCTTAAAGCAGAAAACTATCAACAAGCTTTAGAGAAAGCTTCGAAGGTAGGAGCAAAAACTCTTGACCAATATAAACTAGTTGAAGAAACTAAAGCTCCAAATTATCAAATAGCTTTGGAAGTTATTGTAGGGGATTTTGATGATTATTATACCTATCAAGACACTCTCCTTGAATTAGGTGCAACCAATCTAGAGCAATATAAAGCTGTTATCACTACTGGAGCTCCTGACTACATCACTGTAGTTAGAATGCAAAAAGGAGGGTTTAAAAACTACAAAACTTATTTAGAGGCACAAAAACTGGGGATTAACACGATGACAGAGTTTCGCAGATTGCCTGAAAAACTAGATAAATGTTTTGTCTGTAGAGCTAAATTTGTTAAAGGTGATACATTTGTAACTTGCCCTCATTGTGATCAACCAGCTCATCAAGGACATCTAGTTGAATGGATAAAGTCTAATGCTATATGCCCCATGTGTAGAGAAAGAATTACTGCAAGTATGATTGAAGGTAAAGCTAGTATATTTGAATAGAAATAGAACACAATTACTTCAAGTTAAACAGATACTCGTGTTAGTTGTATAATGCGAAAAATATTCCCTATAGTCAATAAATCAACATTTTAGTAGTTTGAGGAAGTTAGTTGTTATTCTTTTTTAACTTGTTAATTACCACAATTTGCCTTATTTCAGGACTATATCTCAATAATCAGAGTTCATTCCAAATTTCATTATCCCACAATTCTTTCATTTTACTCTAGAGGTTTTTTTCACAGATTCTTTTTTTCTCTGTGGTTAGTTCTATTTTTGTTTTGCTTCCTAGTTGCCCTTTTTTCATGGGGAAATAATCTCTAGACACTATCTCAAATTGCCTACCTTTTCTAATCTTTTTTGCTTCCTCTAACAATTCTATTATATCTTCTCCTTTCACCACTATTTGCTTTGTTATTTTATCTAATATAATGATTCGTTCAGGGTTATTATTAATTAAACTCTGATAGAACTCTCTCTTATTCGTGTAATACTCTTGTTTTCTTTTCTCCAACCATAAGTCTATTGCCTCTATTAGTATTTCTGGTATTGCTTCTTCTCCTTCTTCTTCTATAACTTGATTAAATTTTTCTTGCAATTCTTGAGGTATTTTTCCTTTTATTATTTCCATTAAAACACCATCTTACATTTCAACATACTCAAATTTACTAGCACTTTGAAATTATATAAACATTCTCAACCAACTTTTTGAGAGGAGATCAAGCTAAAAGTCTTTGTTCTTATGTTGTTAAACACCAAGGAGGGATCAATTAACAACAATATATAGGGAAAAAATGCAATCAAGAAAGATACTGAATAGATTGATTCTTTGTAACCTTATTTTCTTTCAGTAGACCAGTTTTAGATACTGAAAAACCTCCTTGTAGGGCTGTACTCAAGATTATAATCGGAACGAGTTGAAATAGAAAGTTCTAGATAATTCACCATAACTTTAAATATTCAAGCTAATTCTGTTCACTCTGATTCAGTTTCTAATGGGGTTTATTTATGAAACTAAAGGTTTATACAATTTTCACTATATTAATACTTATTATTCCTGTTCTATCTGGTGCAGTTTCAACTGCTTCAGAGAGAAGAGAAGCTATTAATATTTCTGACGAATCTGTCTATGTAACAAATACTAATTCTCCTTTGATGGAAAGTTTTTATGATACTAATGACGGACGAAGAACTGCAGAGTTAAACTCTGACGGTAATACCTTCTACGAGGAGAAATATGATTGTGGTTATGAAGAGCTTAAAGCCAAGAATCCTCCACATCGTAGACAAAGAAATGTCGATTCTTTCTATAGTTTAACTTCTAATGCATTACATGTTGTCGATGAGACTTATATAGCTAATAGATTTGCTGCACAAGAATTCGAAATATTAAATCTAATACCTTCCGATCCTATTATTATTAGCAGTGACGCTGATTTTCTAACATATGGTTTCGCAGGTTCAGGTAGTTTCAATGACCCGTATAGGATTCAAGATTTCTATATTAATACTACCGAAAACTCTGGGATTAGTGTATCAGGTACTACAAAATATTTTCTTATTAAGAATAATTACGTTAGAGCTGTTAATAATGCTATTAATATTGAAAATATCATATCGGGACATGGCACAATTATCAATAATACTGTCACAGGTAGTACGATAGGTATTTATATAGATTCTGAAAACAATACAATCAACAACAATATTTTAGAACAAAACAATTACGGTATTGGTGTCGTTTCTTCCTACAATATCGTAAAAAATAACACTTTATTTTATAACGCCAACGGAATTGCAATAATTAGTGCTTATTCTAATACTTTCATGTATAACACTATAAGTAATAACACTGATATGGGATTTGCTGATTACGGAGGTTCTTCAAATAATCTGATCTATCTGAATAATTTCCTCTACAATGCTTTATCTGGCTCTTCTCAAGCTTATGATGATAGTACAAACAACCTATGGTACCATGGAGCTTCACAAACCGGTAACTATTGGACTGACTGGAGTGGTTCAGGTTCTTATTTTATTGCTGGCGATTCAGGAAAAGTGGATCTTTATCCTTTATCAAAATTGACTTTATTTCCTGACTATGACCTCTTTATCCACCTTCAAGTTGCCTCTGCTGTTTTAGTCAACGTTACTCAGAGTGTAGACATTACAGTTACCAATGGTGGTTTGTATAATGAAACAAATGTAGAGCTTTTGCTCTATGTTGACGGTGCACTAATTAATAGCACTATAGTAACTTGTTTAGAGAGTCAACGGAGTTACACCTTCAGTTGTGAGTGGTCAACTCCTACAGCTGGCACCTATAATTTTACTGTCTGTGTCGCTCCTTCAGATTATGAAGATGATTTAACTAATAATGTTGATACCAAATCTGTCGATGCATATAACGAGATCATTGGTCAAACCTTACTAAATAATTTTGAAACAGAACTTTGGTCTAGCACTGGTTTATGGCATTTAACAAACACTAGCCAAACTTATGGAAAAGCTTATTCGGGTAATCATTCTATGTGGTATGGTAACCCTGCAACAGGTAATTATGATACTGGAAGCCATACCTATGGTTCTATCACTTCACCATGGTATCTTCTCGGGCCTACTACTACTGATTTAATCTTTTGGAGCTGGTATCAAACAGAGGAAACAGGGAGCGAATATGATAAAAAATTGGTTTATCTTATAGATAGAGATTACAACTCTTATCTAATCCGACAAGTAACAGGAACTATGCAACAATGGAACCAAATTACTACCGATATTTCTGCATTTCAAGGTCAAATGGTTTATTTTATCTTTGTCTTTGACTCTATTGATAGTGAAGAAAATAACTATAGAGGATGGTATATAGATGATATCTCTGTACTGGGAACTGCCACACAATTAACAAACCATGATTTATCAGTACAGTTGTTTGCACCAGAATTTGTTGAATTAAACAGCACAGAAACAATTACTGCAGTTGTAGAAAATCTTGGTTCTTATACTGAGACCGATATAGAGTTCTTCCTTTACCTTAATGGTGATATAGTCAATAGCACAATAATAGCTAGTTTGGTAACTGGATCAAATTATACGTTGAGTTATGAGTGGACAATTACTACGACTGGAGTCTATAATCTTACTGCTTATGTGATACCTGTCGCTAACGAGAGTTCTACAGTTAATAATGTTAGGACTATAATTATCACAGTAGTCTCTAATTATGTGGAGAGTAATCCCAATTTCTTGTGGTATGATGCCCAAAAGCATGGTTATGCATTAGGATTAAGTGGAGACGATGTATCTACTTATCTGGATTTACCCTTTGCTTTTACCTTTTATGAGAAAAACTTTACTCGTATCTATATCTCTTCTAACGGTTGGTTATCTTTCACTCACACTAATCCCATTTCAGGTAACAATCGTTATTTTCCCACATCTACTTATACTTATGTTATTGCTCCTTTATGGGATGATCTTGTTGCTAATAACAATGTTTATGTTTTTACAACTGGAGATTTTGTTGTTATCGAGTATGTAGATTTCACTTATTATGGTGGTTCATATTGTGGCACATTTGCTGTTGTACTCTTTGCTGATGGCGGAATATTATTCCTCTATAAGAGTATTCAAAATCATATTTCTCCCACTGTTGGGCTCAATTATGGGGTTGATAATCGCTATTATAATAACTATACACAATCTCTCGCAGGGTTGGAAGATTTTGCTATAGGTTACAACTACAATGCTCCCGAACACGAGCTTTTTGTCCACTTTGCAATCGACCCAACTATTATAGTTAACATTACTCAAAATGTAGAAATTACAGTTACTAATGTTGGTATAAATAATGAAACAGATGTAGAAATTCTCATCTACCTTAATGCTGTGCTAATCAATAGCACCATAATAGCTAGTTTAGAAAGTGGAATGAATTATACTTATATCCAACAGTGGACACCTACTACACTTGGAGAATACAACTTTGTCGTTTATCTGGTACCTGTTGACAATGAGGTTTACTTTTTTAACAATAATTTACCACAAGAGGTTCTAGTAGTATATTTAATAATTTCTGATCCTATCACTATTAGCAGTGATGCCGATTTTCTGTTATATGGCTTCAAAGGCTCAGGTACGCTGAATGACCCATATAGGATTGAATACTTTAATATCACTACTTCTACAAAAGATGGAATATATATAAAAGACACCACTAAATACTTTATCATCAAAAATTGTTTCATATTCGTAAATACGACACTGTATAAAGGTATTCGTTTAGAAAACGTTGCTTCAAATACTTCAATAATATCTAATAATATTATAAAAGGAAGCTATTTTGGGATACATTTTATCTATTCTGGTTCTTCTACTATTTCGAATAACACAATTACACAAAATAGATATGGGATTTTCATAGATTGGTCTGGTTCTTTTACTATTATAAACAACACTATAACTTATAGCAACTATTATGGGATTTACATATCCAATTCTGGTTCTTTTACTATTACAAACAACACAATAACTCATGGTAACGACAGAGGGTTACGCATAAGCCATTGTGATCCTTCTACTATCACAAATAATGTTGTAGAAGATGTATGGTATGGTATTGGTGTTTATTTTTTAGTTAATTCAGAGATTTCCAATAATACTTTGAACAGAAGTGGATTAGATATTCTTGCAGGGACAACATCTGACTATGAGAGTCTTATTGTAAATAATAACATTGTTAATGGAAAATTATTCGGCTGGTTCATTAGCCAGAATTATTTGAATCTAAATACTCCTATTTATGGACAAGTTATGGTAGTTAAATGTGATAATATCCAAATTACTAATCAAAATTTCAGTAATACACTTTATGGAGTATATTCAGAAAATTGTTACAATATTACAATAATAAGCAATTCTTTCTCTAACCTTTTGAGAGGTATTTTATTAGCTGATGCACGACATTCTGCCATTGTTTCTAATACTTTCTTAAATGTAGGATCTGCGGGAATTCAGATGCATATTTCTGAATATGTTACTATTACCAATAACACTCTTACTAACTGTAGTTATGGTCTATATTTCTATAGTGTTAAATTTTCTATCATCAGTACTAATGCAATTTCTGATTGTTATCAGTATGGTATCTATCTCTCATCTTCGGTTTCAAACAACATTACTGAAAATTTCATTACTCGTAGTTACTATGGGATCTATCTGTCTAATACAAATAGCACATTTATTCACAAAAATGATGTTTTTTATGGTAGTTATTATGGAGTGCATATTCATTCAGGTGCTTTCAATACCATTTATAATAATGTGTTCTTTAATAATGGAGGAATAACATCACAAGGATTTGATAATAGTACTAACAACCTATGGTATGAAGAAGATTTACAGATTGGTAATTATTGGTCTGA
>CAZEQQ010000128.1:0-7119 GCA_964514425.1 uncultured archaeon | reverse complement strand
CCTTCATTGTTTAATATCTCGTCATTAAATTCGAGATTTATGGATTGAGCACGTGAACGAGAATAGGTAACGACCCCGCTATATCCTTTCTTTTCTGCTGAATTCCAATAAGAGTGATAGGAAGGTAAATCACGTAAACTTGTTGGTAACTGAGTTGGATCGGCTTTTGTTTCTTGAAGACAAAGCACATCAGGAGAATAATTTCTTACCCACTCGTAAAAATTTTTACCTTCAAAGATTTTTTTGTTTGCTACTGCTCGAATTCCATTTACATTCCATGAGATTAATGTAAGATTTTTCATAAGGATTAAATCACTTAAGGATATAAAACATTTATTAAGGGTGAAAAACTCCTCTAGTAGTTCAAATTTTCATTTTTTGTTAACTTATATTTTTAGGAAAAAGTTAATAAGGAAGAAGCTTACGATGACACTTAAGTCAAACTATTACTTTCTGGACATTCCATTAAGTAAGTGATTTGAAAAAAATAAAAGGTGAAAAAATGATCAATAATTTAATAGAAGAAGAATTCGAAGAAGAAGAAGAAGACTGGGACGACGAAGACTTCGACGATGAAGATTGGGACGACGAAGATTGGGACGACGAAGACTTCGACGACGAAGATTGGGACGACGAAGACTTCGACGACGACGAAGAAGAAGAGGAAGAGTAAAATCTTCTAAATTTTCCTAATTTGAGTTTTCTTCAAGATTTTTTTTTTGTTAATTGTATTTTTTAAATTTTGCAATTTCAATTTTTTGTAATTAGTTAAAGCTCACATTTCGATTAATTGGAACTTTGTCTTTGAAACTAAAAATATCATTTAAAATGTAATTTCGGAGGAAAAAAGGGAGGAAGAAGAGTAATGAGTTACAATTTTTTTTCTCATTTCTTATTTTTTTCTTCAATCAATTTCATTAATTCAGGAATTATTTCAAACATATTTCCTACTACACCTAAATCTGCTATTTTCAGTATTGGCGCATCAGGGTCTGAATTAATAGCTATTATTGTATCAGATGTTTGCATTCCTACAAGATGTTGAATTGCACCAGATATTCCGACTGCTAAATATAAAGAAGGAGCTACAGTTTTTCCTGATTGTCCTACTTGTTTAGGCTGAGGTAGCCATCCTAAATCTACTAGTGCTCTAGAACCGGATAGTGTCCCATTAACGGTCTTTGTTAATTCTTTTATCAATTCTAAGTTCTCTTTACTTCCTATTCCCCTACCTGCGGACACTAATATTCTTGATTCTTCTATATTTTCTTCAGCTTCCTCAAGTTCTACATCTTCAATTATTTTTGTACGAATTGATTGTTTTTCAATTTTTACATCAAATCGTTCAATGATACCTGTTCTTGTTTCATCTTTTTTTGGTTTTGGAAAAACATTTGGTCTGACTGAGGCCATTTGAGGTCGTGTAAAAGGCGATAGAATTGTTGCCATAATATTTCCTCCAAATGCAGGTCGAGTTTGCATCAATTGATTTTTTTCGTTTATTTCAAGACCAGTACAGTCTGCAGTTAAGCCTAATACTAATCTTCCTGCAACACGAGGAGCGAAATCTCTTCCATTAGGAGTAGCTCCGTACAAAACAATTGAAGGTTTTTTAGCTGTTATTATTGCTGCCATCGCATTTGTATAACCATCAGTAGAATATTCTCCAAACAATTCATTTTCACACAAATAGACTTTATCTGCACCATGAGTGAATAATTCTTCAGATAAATGTTCTAGCTTATCCCCTATAAGCACCACAGCGAGTTCTTCATTTAACTGATCAGCTAAAGCTCTTCCTTTTCCTATTAACTCTAGTACAACACCTTTGATATGTTTGTCTTGTTCTTTACCCTTTTTCTCCCATTCTCCCCATACAATAACACCCTTAAATAGAGCTAATTCTTCTTCAGATATTGCTTTTCTTTCTATTACTAATGCATCATATTTACACGCATTAACACATGACCCACATAATGTACAATTATCTAATACCATAGCTTTTTTCGTTTCTTTAACGACTACGATCGCTGCAAAGGGGCAAGCCTTTTCACATAGTTTACAACCTACACATTTTTCTATAATTACTTTCAACATTTTCATTCCTCCTTTAAGAACTTCCTTTCTATTAGAAGTTCATATATCTTTTGTGCAGCTTCACTTGGATTCTTTGTTCCATCTATTATTTCTCCACCTTTTTTGGATTTTGGTGGGAAGATTTTATCTACTTGAGTAGGAGATGCTTTGAGTCCAACTTGATTCTCATCTACACCTAAATCATCAGCAGAACGAACCTCCATGGTTTTACTTCTCGATTCAATTAAATCTTTAATTGAAGCCATCCTTCTTATTGGAGCCCCTCTACTCATTGTTACCAAAGCAGGTAGCCGTGCTTCAACCCACTGATAGCCTCGTTCGGTTTCTCTTTTAACAATTATTTTTTTGTTCTCAACTTTTGTTTCTAAGCCATAAGTTATCTGAGGAATACCTAATTGTTCTGCAACTTCTGCAGGTACTTGAGCAGTGTCACCATCTATTGCTTGTTTTCCAGTGATTATTAAATCATAATCAGGTGCTATATTTTTTATTCCTTCTTTTATAGCCGTGGAAGTAGCCCATACATCAGAACCGGCAAATTTTCTATCGCTTAACAAATAAGCTTTATCTGCACCTAATTCTAAACACCTATAGAGAGCCATTTTTGCTTGGGGTGGGCCCATAGATATCGCAATAACTTCAACATCTTCATCAGCTAGACTTTGTTTTAGTTTTACTGCTTCATCTAACGCATATTCACAAAAAGGATTAAGAATTGAAGCAACACCATCTCTAATTAGAGTTCCAGTTTCAGGATCTATTGCTACTTTGTCCGCTTCAGGAACTTGTTTTACACATACAACTATTTTCATTTTTACACCTCAATTGGAAAAATATTTCCTCTATTTAATCGCATCAAAGGATCAAAGACCATCTTTACATCTTTCATTTGTTCTATCCCTTCAGGTCCATACATAATCTGGAGGTATTCATGCTTAATTTTCCCTATTCCGTGTTCAGCGGAAACAGAACCACCAAAGCCTAAAGCTTTTTTAGCAAAGAGTTTGTAAAGTTGTTTTCCTATATTTAATTCTTCTAAGTTCCTTGGTAAAATATTTACATGAACGTGATTGTCACCAATGTGGCCCCAAATTACATATTCGAGTTGTTTTTCTTTTAATGTTGAATGATAAAAACTCATAATGTCCTTAAGATGTTCATTCTTCACTGACATATCTGTCCCTAATTTGTGAATACCTGGATAGCTCTTCTTTCTTTCAGCTATAATGCCATTAACGATTTCTGGCACAGCATGCCTAAAGTGTTTAAATCTTGCCAGTTCTCTTTCTTCATATGCACACCAACTATTTTCCAAAGAAGTTTTACATTTTTCAAAGATACTCTCTAAAATTTTATATTGTTCCACTAATTTTTCTTCAGAATAAGGCAAATCAAAAGATATTGCAGCTTTAGCTTTTTCTGGTATAAATGGCATATCCACAAATTTTGGATCCTCTTTTTGGCTTTTCTTCAACAAATTTAAAGCTCCTTCGTCAAAATACTCAATGAATTCTGGTTGAAGTTCTTGAGAGGACCTTATTAGTTCTACAAAATCTAAGGCGTTTATTTCTTCTTCAAAAAAGGCAACATTAGCAATCTGTGAGTTATAAGCAGTTATCCATAGTTCAACTTCTGTAATAGCTCCAAGTATACCTTCAGAGCCTATAAACAAGTCTATTAAGTCCATATCAGGGGTGGCGTAAACACCTGCAGCATTCTTTGCCTCGGGCATTTTGTAATCTGGCACTTTTACAGTTAGGGTTTGTTCTTCAGTTTCTATCTCGAATATCCCATCTACTGCGTGATATTTCCCTCTTTCAATGTCTAATAGTTCTCCATTTGGAAGTGCCACTCTCAACCGTTTTACCCAGTCCCTGGTTGGTCCATATCGAAAGGTTTTAGCGCCAGAAGCGTTGGCTGCAATGGTACCACCAATTGAAGCGGACATTTCAGTTGGATCAACGGGATAATAGTGAACCCCCACGGTCTTAAACTCACTCACATAATCTTTTCCTGTAACAAGATTATGCTTTTCATCTAATTTTTTAAGTTTAATGATATTGTTTAGATCATTTAGAGATAATCCTGGTTGACTGCGTATATACCATCTTTTCTGTTGCTCATCATAGCCAACGCCAATGAGATTATTCATACGTTCTAATGACATAATCGCACCATCAAAAGGGACGCAACTTCCTACTATCCCAGTTCTTGCTGCAGATATTGTGATAGGTGTATTGTGCTCATTCAAATGCTTCAACATTGATGTTAGTTCTACCTCATTATTAGGAAAGCATAGCCAGTCTGCTTTTCCTCCACTTATTTTGGATTCATCGACTAAATAAGTAGGATAAGAAGATGAGATAGATTCAAATCCTTTTATAATTTTCATATCGTCTAAAGCAATAAAAGGTATTTTCTCTGTTTTTATTCTATTTACATTCACGAATTTCAAACTCCTTATAAATTTGGGGAGCAAATCATTGCTTTCTTTACTATTATTTGTGTAAAAATGAAATTACTTTTAAGATTTATCCATAAAATATTAGGCATTCATGTATTGTCTTATTGGATGTATTTCTAAAACTGTTCTTCTTCACGTGTATAGTTTCCACTTAACAATTACAGGAGATTACAAAAGTTCACAATATTAGCTAAGTAAAATAGAGGAAAAGTCTTTATATTTACTTAATTAATAATTGAATTATGACTAATTTTGATGAAGAAAAAAACAAGAAAAACGTGATCAATCAGTCAAAAGATGAATTTCAAGATTTTCTTCAAGGAAGCTCCAATCAAATGCCAAATAGCGACATGGGAAAATATGAGGAAATGAGGGATTCTTATGAAGCTTCGGCTTGGTATAGTAAAACCAAATTACGAAAAGAAAATCCTGAATTAGCTGATGCTTTAGAGAGTGTTAAAAAAAGCAATGTTATTGTTGTATCTGGAGAATATGATAAGTGTGAATTAATTCTGGATATGGCTGAAATACCCTATTCTCTTGTTTCAACTAGTTTTATGGAAAATTTGACTTTGTCCCCTCACCAAATATTATTCATTAATTGTCCAGGTTACTTAGGTGATAAAGCACTCTCAAATATTAAAAAATTTGTAGTAGAAGGAGGATTATTAATCACAACAGATTGGGCATTGACTTCAGTTATAGAAAAAAATTTTCCTGAAACAATAATCTATAACAAAAATCCAACTAGTGACGATGTAGTAAAAATTCAAGTGAAAGATTCTACTAATAGTATTGTTTCTGACTTCTTAAAATTAGATAGTGAACCTATGTGGTGGTTAGAAGGTTCTTCTTACCCTATCAAAATAATTAACCCAGAACAAGTAAGAGTTCTAATTTACTCGGATGAATTAAAGGAGAAGTACGGTGAGAGCCCTGTAATTGTAGAATTTAATTGGTATGAAGGAAAGGTTATACACATGATAAGTCATTTTTATCTTCAACGAACTGAAACACGAGGAGATAAAAGTAGAGCATCTGCAAGTACAGTGGTAGAGGGTTCAGTTTATGATGAAGCTCCTGATGAAATTAAGGAGAAGTTTAAAACTATTACAACTGAACAATTCATTGCAGCTCAAAGTAGTGTAAGTTTCATTCAAAAAAATATAGCTGAACAAACTAAAAAATTTCAAAAGAATAATGAAAAAGAAAAATCCGAGGATTAAAACAGAGTTTTAAACATTGTTTTGTCTTGAGAGGCTATATCTTATGTATCTTTTAAAATGTACTTCTATTTGTAAAATCCCATAAAAAAGAAAAAATGGGGAAAAAGAGTTTAGAGAGCTAAATCTACTTTTTCACTTGTTAACTCTTCAGCTTCTTTTATTGCATCATCATAGATCGATATTTTGAATTTATTATGTAAGAAAGAGATTTTTGTTCCAAGAAGAGCTAACTGATAGAGGGGTTTGGACATAAATTGAACACCTCTAGCCATTTTAGTAGCACGATGAAATTCTTTAAGTGTTTTATCATCAAAAACACCAAAGAAACCACCAAAGAACGCATATACATAGAATCCTCCAATTGTCCCTAAAACTAGTATTAGCACGCTTGTAAAGATCTCACCTTGCCACATGAATGAAAATAGGAGCTCAAGTAAGCCAAATAGTGCTATAGCTGAAAGTAAGGGAGCTGCCAAACCTTGCCAAACCAAATCCTTTAGTGGGAATTTGAATTGATCATAACGTCTAATCACAATCCACATGAAGGTATTTTTAATAATTAAAGCGGGAATATATGCAAACATTACTGCAACCATGGGGGAACCAAAATTTTGGGTGAAGAATGCATGTTGAGGGATGAATAGAAGCAATAACCCAGCTCTAAGTGTTTGTTCCAATATCCAACTAATTGAAGCCCATCCTGGTCGATTAGAGCCAGCTAACATTTGATCGCCGACCCAACTAGGATAGCCAAAGAAATGAAATAGAAGGAACCAAGGTATAAGAATTGCTGCCCCAGCCCACTCTTGTCCAGCTCCACCTAAAATGAATCTTGCTCCAATTGTTAATAAAGCAGCTACAAAGAACCAGCCAAAAAAAGCTCCCCACTTTAATGAACTCAAAGTATAATATTGAGTTAAAGTTCGTTTTTTGGCATGGAATGATTCTGAAACACCACTTAACATAGATTGAGCGAATAATGTTACTAACATAACAATCATTGCAAAATTAAAAGCTAAACCAAAGTATCCTTGCTGTTGTGTATAATTAGGTAAGAATAGGCTTAACAAAAATAATTGGAAGAACCATCCAAATGGAGGTAAGATATTTCCAACGGTCCATTTAATACCAAAAAGGAACGCTTCTTTTATCTCTGCCCATCCGAAATCTATACGGAAGATAGATTTTAGAGAGAATCCTAATCGTTTATACATCCACATACCTATTAGAAAAACTGTTGCTTGTATAACATAATTTCCGACACTATATCCAATAACACCTGCCATTCCATCACCGAACATAGGATTTTGACCTAATGTAAATCTGAAGAGA
>CAZEQQ010000127.1:2350-7127 GCA_964514425.1 uncultured archaeon | reverse complement strand
CAAAAGCAAGGTTACCTTTGTTAGGTGCTTCATCTGCAAAAGTAGCGTTGAGATTAAGATGAGGGTTATAGATACCTAAACAGTTAGGCCCAATAATTCTCATTCCATATTGTTGTGCAATTTTGATGATTTGCTCTTCAACATCATGATGTCCTGCCTCTTTAAATCCAGCTGTAATAATAACTACAGATTTGGTTCCATTAGCTCCACAATCATGAAGAACATCTAAAACAAATTTAGGGGGAACCACAATAACTGTTTGATCAACAGGTTCAGGGATATCGCGCATAGATTTATAACATTTCACCCCCAATATCTCTTCTTCTGTGGGGTGAACGGGATAAATTCTACCTTGATAACCGTGAGAACGATCCAACTTGTGAAACTCACCAAAAAGCACATTCGCAAATACTCTATATCCTATTTTATCAGGATTTTTTGTCGCACCAACTACGGCGACTGATTCAGGTTCAAAGAAAGCTTTAATCTTAGGGTCTACTTTCATGTGGCGACACCAACCATTTATACAAAGGATTAGAAAAATGTATTTAAAAAGCATACTATATTGTTCAATTGCTTGAATCTATACATTAAAACGCAAACACAAATAAATCTTAAAGTAATTTGCAACATTAACAAATAAGTAGAAATAAAGTATCCATTTGAAAAAATTACTAGCTAATTCAGATTGAAAAGAAAGAACTCTGAGATCTAAAAGGTTATTTAAAATGCTTGCTATTGTTGCTTTAACCTCTCTTATGGGGTCTATAATGAAAGAATATTGATATAAATAATACGTTAATATTTCGATATATTTTACACTATACTCTGTGTCTTATCAAAAAATGGATAAATTCTAAGAAATATTTGCTCATATGAATATAATGATTCGTGATTATGTTACATCAGATTTTGATGATCTTTTAGAAATAAGTAAACACATTTGGGATGGTGAAGATTATTTACCTCATCGAATAGACACCTATCTTAAAGATCCTCACTCTTTTCCTATGGTCTGTGAAGTTGATGGAAGAGTTTTGTCAATTGCTAACCTTCACTTTCTCTCTCCATCCGTGGCATGGCTTGAAGCAATAAGAACACACCCTGACGCTAGAGGAAAAGGATATGCAACAAGACTAGCAGAAGCAATGACAAGTAAAGCTATAGGTTTAGGAGCTAAAGAAATGTGGTTACTAGTAAACACAGTTAACGTAGCATCGGTTAAAGTAGCTGAAAAAATAGGGTTCAAAAAATGTGATGAAGTAAAAATGTTCCCAAATTGGGATATACTGTCTGAAGCGCTAAATAGATTAAATATTGAGAGCAAACACCTATCAAAACGTGCAAAAAAGGCACAAGAAAAAGAAGATGGGACGCTAAACCCCTACCTCACCCTTATAGAATCACTTTCATTATCCGAACAAGCTAAATCAATAAGTGCAAAGTGGAGACTCTGTAAAAAACTGGAAGAGTTCAACACTCTTTATAATAAATTAAATGAAATATCCTCTACAAAATATGTATTGGGTGAGTTCATAGCCTATCCTCCTGATTCACATATATTAAAAGAATTAATACTTTCAGAGTCAGTTTACTTATTGGATGAGCCTTTGTCCATTTTAATTAAACAAACAAGCGGAGAGATAAAACAAGGAGTTTCTTATGCTCTTACAACTTATTCGCCTTTAGTTGTAGAAGCAACATTAGCTTTGATTAAAGACAAATGGCCAGAAAGTATCTATTGGCTATTTTATCCTGCCTCTGTAGATCATGAAAAGATAAAACCTGGATTTCACTTACAAGGAATATTTATAAAAAAGGCAACTGGTGAAGAAAAGGAGATTTAATACATCTCCATTTCTAATTTTTCACAAGGGGGAAAGAGTTCGATACCTGTTTTCTCTTTTACTAAATCAATTATTGCTTGGTACAATTTCTTGTAGTCAAAAGATTTGGTATCAGTTTTGCCAGGTATAACAAGGTCAAATTTTTTACCCATTTCAATAGCAATATCATATCCCGCAGAAGCATTTCTCAAAATTGCGCTTAAGGGATCCCATGTAAGCACCCTAAATAATCTTTCTTGAGCTAATTGAGAACCATCAGCTAAAATAACTTGACCTGAATGAAGAGAATATCCTATTCCTACTCCTCCTCCGCCATGATAAGATACCCATGTTGCACCAGAGAGGGCATTGCCCATTAGATTGAGAACAGGATAATCTCCAATAGAATCACTACCATCAAGCATACCTTCAGATTCTCTATTAGGAGATGCCACGCTTCCACCATCTAAATGGTCTCTACCTATAACAATAGGTGCTTTAACTTTTCCTTCAGCTACAAGTTTGTTCATTAACATCCCAAAAGCAGCTCGACCCATGAAGCCAGCCCAAAAAACTCTAGCTGGCAAACCTTTCTCAAATGGAATGTATTTGTTCGCTAAACTTATCCAATTAATTAATTGTTCATCATCATCAAAAAGTTTCAGAGCATAGTCATCCGTAACTTTTATGTCTTGAGGATCGTTACTTAAAGCCATCCAGCGATAAGGACCTTTACCTTGACAGAATAAGGGACGGATATAAGCTGACACAAAGCCTTCGAAGTTAAAGGCATTTTCAACGCCCAATTCATAGGCTTGCTGTCTGATATTGTTACCATAATCGAATGTTTCTGCTCCTCGATTCTGGAGTTCAAGCATAAGTTTAACATGTCTAACGACTGTTTCTTTAGATTTAACAAGATATTGCTCAGGATCTTTCTTCCTTAATTCATCAGCTTCAATATATGTCATATCTTGAGGATAGTATCCATTCAGTAAATCATGAGCTGATGTTTGATCAGTGAGAACTAAAGGAGTGATATTTTGATCGACTAAATATTGAAGTAAATCAACAGCATTACAGCAGACACCAATAGAAACATATTCTTCTTGTTCAGCTTTCTCTTTAGCAAGAGTGAGAGCATGCTTAATATCCTTTGCAATATAGTCAAGATAGGGTGTTCCTTGTTCTCTTCCTGTTTCATACATCCTTTGTACTAATGATTCATTAACTTCAGCTATCAAAGCTACTCTATTATTCATTTTGATACTTAACGGCTGAGCACCTGACATTAACCCTAATCCCGAAGTAACTACCAGTTTCTTTTCAAAGTCAGATAACTTTTTGCTTTCACTTTTGCTTTCTGCAACTTTTATTGCTGCTGCAATTGTTTCATATGTTCCTTGAATTATCCCTTGAAGACCAATGAAAATAAAGGAACCTGCAGTCATTTGACCATATTGATTTAGTCCTGATTGACGAAACTGCTCAAATTTAGTATACCAATGAGGAACCATTATGCTGTTTGTAATAACACATCGAGGTGCCCATCTGTTTGTTTGCATTTTACCATAAGCTCGACCACTTTGAAGGAATAAAGTTTCAGTAGGTTCAAGGTTCTTTAAGTGTTCAATAATTTCATAATAATCCTTCCAACTTCTTACGAGCTGTCCTGAGCCACCATAAATGTAAAGAGTTCTCCAATCTCTACCGTTATGGAGATTAGAAATCATTGCTCGTATAATTGCTTCTGTTTCCCATCCAGCTTTTGTAGATGGAACGAGAGCTTCTTCCCCTTTAGGAAGCGGTGGAATTTCAGAGGGACATAAATCCATTCTTAATCTATCTTCTTCAGGGAGTTTGTATAACCCTGCAATGACTTCTTCCATTCTATTTCTATACTTCATTTTTATCGCCCAAGTTTTTCTAAGTTACACTATTTACATTTAATCAAAAGCTTTACCTTTGCTATGTAAATAAAAAGTTAGGTATAAGAAGAAGTAAAGAAAGGATTGGAACGTTTTTCTTCACCTATTGTGGTCAAAGGACCATGTCCAGGGAGTACTGTAGTCTCATCAGGAAGGGCAAATAGGTTCTTAATTGAATTTTCTAGCTGTTTCATTGAGCCTCCGTATAAATCTGTTCTACCTATCCCTCTGTTGAAAAGAACATCACCGACAACGATAAATGATGGTGAATAGAAACAAATGCTTCCAGGTGTGTGTCCTGGCGCGTGAATAGTTGTAATTTCTATGTTCCCTAACTTATATGTTTGTTTATCTTCTAAATAAACATCAATCTGACCAAACTGTGAAGGTTCAAACCCAAACATTTTTGCAAACTGACTCATATTCTCCATAACCTTTAACTCTTCTTTATTTATTCCAACTTTAGCTTCAGGGAATAAACTTCTGGCTTCTTCTAATCCCATAACATGATCAAAGTGACCATGTGTAAAAAAGAGATATTTGATGTCTATTTTTTCATTTTCAACTTCTTTAACCAAACTGGGTATAGGTCCAGCTACGTCAAAAAGAGCTCCTTCTTTACTTTCATCATCATACAAAAGATAACAATTTGTCTCTAATTGACCTGTTGGAGTGCTTTTGAATTTTAACATTAGAATAGTTTTCTCTCTCTATTTTTAAGATATTCGTTAGATTGATGGAAGATTTTTAGGAATCATAACTGAACTTACCAATTATAGTGAAATAACGCAATTCTCAACAAGTATAAGATAACAAACAACATATTTTAAATAACTATCAAGAATTTACTTCTTGTGATGTATTATGTCAAAAGTAAAAGTATCACATATATTAGTAAAAAAACATTCAGAAGCTCAACAAATATTAGATGAAATCAGTGCAGGTAAAGATTTTACTGAATTAGCGAAAAAATATTCTCAATGTCCTTCCGGTAAAAAAGGAGGAAGCTTAGGCTTCATAACT
>CAZEQQ010000127.1:0-2340 GCA_964514425.1 uncultured archaeon | reverse complement strand
CTAGCGGACAGACTGTAAAAGAATTTGAAAAAGCTGCATTTGGATTAGAAAAAGGACAAATGTCAGGGATAGTTAAAACTGACTTTGGATATCATATAATAAAAAGATTTTCGTAAAAATAACAAAATCTCTTTTCTTTCCCTTTCTAATCGTAAGAATTCTATTTTTCTATATTGTTGACTTTGATTTTTTTATATTAGTTCAAGGAAAAGCTATAAATAAAACAAAAGAAAACTTCTAGGATAAGTATTACTCTAAAGGTGAAAAAAATGTCTCTAAAAGTTGATGAAAATATAAAAAGACAAGTAGCAGAAATGTTTAAGCACATGGAAAAAGCCGTTATAGCAAAAATATTCTTATCTGATGAACGGTGCTTTTCTTGCAATGAAACTTTACAAATACTAAATCTTTTAGGCGAACTTGCGCCAAAAGAAAAACTGATTATTAAACAATTCAAAACAGGAGAAAATGACGAAGAAATAAAAGCACATAATGTAGATAGATTTCCAACAGTTATTCTTAATACGGATAAAAATATTAACGTTAGATTTGCAGGGATTTTTAGTGGGTATGAATTCGGTACGATGGTAGAAGATATACTTGATTTATCTCTTGGGAAAATTACCTTAGATGCAGCCTCCAAAGATAAGATAACTTCAATTGACAAACCTATGCATATCATGGTTTTCGTTACACCAACTTGCCCCTACTGTCCTGCAGCAGTACGTTTAGCTCATAAAGCTGCAATGTTAAATGAAAGTATCATAGGAGAGATGGTAGAAGCACAAGAATTTCCCGAATTAAGCAATAAGTTTCATGTTATGGGGGTACCAAGAACTGTTATTAATGATGGTAAGGTGCAATATGAAGGAGCTTTGCCTGAAAATGTTTTTGTGGAAAAGTTACTAGAAGCTTACAAAAAAATGTAAGTTTTAATTTCATTCTTTTTTCTTTTCCCTTTTTCTTTCAGTTTGTTCATAAAACGAACTTTTCGACTCTTGGAACTTACCAAAAGAAATAAAAAATCTACTATTACCCATGGGCTCATGAGAAAAGATCTTACTGGTTACAGCCTAATAACAGGACCTACAATTTTTATTTTGTTTACAACAATTGCCATGATTATCTATAGAGCTGGCAATCCTATCGATGATTCATCTCTTACCTATAGTTTTTATTACAACTTCTTTAGTGATTTGGGAATGATGGGTTCATTTCACGAAGGAAATAATTCTCCAGTTTATATTTTCTTTATAATTGCACTTGTTGCCATGTCCATTTTAGTAATCCCTTTCTTTTTGTTTATGATAAATTATTTCAAAGAAACTAATCAAAAACAATATCTCATTTTGTCTATTTTTGGTAGTATTTTTGGTATCATTGCTGTTGTGTCTTATATTGGTGTAGCTCTTACACCATGGGATTTACAGCTTGCTATACACATGCAATTTGTTTATTCAGCATTTATCTTTATACTACCTACATCCTTAATATATACCTACATTCTTTTAAAAAACCAAAATGTCTTCCCTTCGTACATGGGTTATACTTTTCTAATATTCCTTATTCTTGCAGTATTCTATCTAATCTTGCTTTTATATGGTCCTCCCAGAAACGTTTCAACAGGACGTATAATCCAAGCTGTAGGGCAAAAAATCATTGTATATAGTGAAATAAGCACTTTCCTTATTCAAGGAATAGGGCTACTAAAATTAAAAAACTCTCGTTAGCTTACATATTAACTAAAAACTAAAGTAAACTGCTAAAAAGAATCTCTTTATTAAGTGCTTGGTTAAAAATAATAATAGAACGAGAGATGTCCATGCAACCCAAAACAGTCTTAGTTAAAGATGTCACAACTGCTTCTCGCAAGAAGGAAAAATTCTCTATTGTCTTACTATCTCTCTTCGGTACTTTCCCTTTGTCTATTTTTGGAGCATATTTGGGTTTACATTTAGACGATATAGGTACATTAGCTATTATCATAAGCATTCTTCTTGCTTTGAGGAATGTTTTTCAAATTTTTCTAAGGGTCCCATTAGGTCATTTTAGTCAAATTGTTGGACGTAGACCTGTGCTATTGATGGGTATAACTTGCTATTTCCTTAGCCTATTCACCCTTTCTTTTGCATTTCATTGGGGGGTCGTCCTAATTTCTGTTTTCTTCATAGCTGTAGGAATGTCCGCCTTTTGGCCGATAATGTTTGCTTACGTTGGAGATATAGAAAAAACAAATATTGGGAAAATGCAAGGAAGAATTTTTCAAGCTAGTGATATAGGAACTTTATTTGGGGCGTTATTCGCTTATCTTTTACTAAAGGAACTTACTGTTTCTCTTAA
>CAZEQQ010000126.1:0-7261 GCA_964514425.1 uncultured archaeon | reverse complement strand
GATAGTACTAGCAAATCGTCAAATGCTTCCTTCGTATTATCTTTGGATAGGTATTGCTCTTATCCCTTTATCTCTCATCTTCTCTCGTCAAGCTGTTTTAATTGCTACTAAAGAGTTTTTTGTCTCAATTGGTCGCTTCTTCTATCATCTCTTCAAATTTATTTATGATACAATTGTTGGAATCTTTAGATATATTTACCATAATTTTGGCTACTGTGGTCTTGAATTCCTTCGTCTTGTTGTTGCAGGAATAGGTGTAGTACTTATTGTTTATAGTTCTATTCTTTACGCTGATGGCACAATAACTCAACTATGGTCAAATGTAATGCTGGGCGTAGGTATTGCTCTTATTCCTTTATCACTTATCTTCTCTCGCAAATCAGTACTCTATCCCTTGTATATACATCGCGTAGGATTCACTCGTCTTCTCGGTTTTGCTTTAATCATGTTTGGACTCACTTTTGGACTTGTTCATCTTTCTATGAGCGGAGTGTTCTCATTTTATGGTACATTAAGCATTTTTATCGGTTTGACATTTTTACTATTTAGTCCTTATATATGGCATCCAAATAGAATAGTGGAATATTTCAGAGAACGTAAAAATAGAATACGTTTCATCAGATTCACAGCTTTTGTATTGATTATTTATATTCTGATCTCTTCATCTATTGACGGCTGGAGTACTTTCCATACTATCTTTATTTGGGTAGGAGTAGTATTCTTCTTCTTCCCTCAATTATTAATAGAACCAAAGTTTCTCAAAACTATCTACATTCATTTGGGTAAATTCTTCCATTATTTGTGGGAAGCAATAAAAGTTGTGGCTAAATTCCTTTACAGGAATATGTTAATAGTGTTCTTGGCTTCAACTGGTGCATTTTCTTTAGTTTATGGAATTTCAATTTTAGCCAACAATGATTTCTTCAATCTTTTTGTTGATGTTGATATCTCAGTAAGAGTATCTACCGCAATTGGTCTACTAGTTGTGTCCATAGCAGCTTTTGTCTTACTAGGCAATGAAATAAAGAAAAATTTCCAACGGAGGATGCAAGGAACAATGTCGGGTCTTTATTCCCGTCTTAAGGAGGAATCAAAATGAGTTTCGAAGAAATGTTTTTTAAGAAAAAGAAGAAGGAAAAGAATCCTATCTTTCCTTTACTTTGGGCAGGTCTATTACTGACAATTCTTGGTGTTTTTGTCATGATAATTGGAAATCTAATAACACTTGAAATAATCTACAGAGTAGGATTAGGATTTATGGTATTAGGTTTCTTAACCATCTTTTTTGCCTTTATTCTTCGAAGAATAAGAAAATTAGGAATTGACTATTTCGTTTTAGGTGCAATTATTGCATATATTGGATTCATTTTTATTGCTATTCCTATAATACTCTTCGCAATAAATGTTAAAATCTTCGAAAATGATGGATGGAACTTCGCTTTAATTGGAACAGGTTTATTTTTGCTTTTATTAGGATTCTTTACTGAAACTTATGATCTTAATGCAAAATTGCTCAAACTTTTTACAAATATCAATATAGCCTTCAAGAGAATGTTAAAACGAGTAAACTGGAAACTGTTTTACTCTCCTTACAACATCTTATCACTTTTAGGCATTGCAATAATTATTTATGAAATATTTGTTTCTTTTCCCTATTTAGAAGCAGTGTATTGGTATATCATAGGTTCAGCATTAATAGTCTTGAACATTATATTATTGTTCAGAAAAGAATTTGCATTATTAGTATCCTCCATCTCCAAGATTTTTGTCCTAACATTCAGAGCTATAGGAAGAGGATTAAAACACTTACCTAGGATCCTCAAGAGTTTCTTTATTTGGCTTTGGACCGTAACAAAAACAGTTTCAAAAGCAAGTTGGCACTTCATTAAATACATCTCTGCTCATAACTACTTTGCAGTTTTAGCCATTGGTATCGCGATCTTCTTTATTGATATAGGAATTCTATTTGAATCTAGAATAGCTTTAGCCTCCCTCCTCTGTTTAATGGCAGTAATGAAACCTTTAGTTGATTATAGACATGAATTGGGAGATAAAGTGACTACAGTTCGTGCAAATCTTTACAAAGCTACAATGTACCCAAAAAGAGTATTGACACGTTCGTATCAATGTCCTTTCTGTCATCGTCATATTAAGAAGGATAGCCATCAATGCCGTTTTTGTAGTTCTCCAATACCAAGATGCCATGTTTGTCATACTCCTGTACAAAAGAAAGATACAATTGCACCATGTTTCTCGTGTGAAAACTTATTCCATCATAACCACCTAAAAACTTGGGTAAATATTAAAAGAAACTGCCCTGTATGTAAAGTTGTTATAGAAGATGTAAGAAAAATGAGTTTTGATGAGGCTAAAAGTATATTTTTTGTTGAAACAGAAAAACCAAAAGAGAAAAAGGAAATCAAAACTGTAGGAGATGTCGTTAGAACCTTCAAAGATCTATATAATTTAAGGAAGAAAAAGAAAGACGAATAAATCTTATCAGCGTAATTTTAGATAATGTTTATCTTTTTCCCTTCCTCTATGAATATATCTAATGCTTGATCTATTAATTCTTCATCCATTGTTGCCATGTAAGATGTTCGGAGTAATTCTCGACCTGGTGGGGTAGCTGGTGCTCGAACAGGGTTAGTAAATACCCCATAAGGCTTATGTTCAAAAAGACGTTTATAGAATTTAAGAGCGCGTCTTTCATTTCCTATGATTATAGGGATAATAGGTGTTGTACTTTTACCTATGTTAAATCCCGCCTCTCTTAATCCTTCTCGCATTTTATTTGAAACTTTATGAAGGTGTTTAACATATGAGTCATCGTTTTCTATAATGTCTAGTATTTTAATTACTGATGCACAAACTGCTGGTGGTGGGCTAGCTGAAAAAATAAATGCTCTTGCTTTATGTCTAATCCAATTACAAATTGATTTATCTGCAGCAAGGAAACCTCCACATGTAGCAAAACTTTTAGAAAAAGTTCCCATCGTTACATCAACTTCTTTAACCTTATTGAAGTGTGCAGCTGTCCCTTTACCATAAGGACCAAGGACACCAACAGAATGAGCATCGTCAACATACACACCTGCTCCATAATCTTCTGCTAATTCTATTATCTGATCTAAGGGAGCTACATCTCCTTCCATAGAAAAGATACCATCTGTTATTATCAATCCTTTTCCTTTTGGAACTTCACTCAAGCATTTCTTTAAATCATCCATATCATTATGAGCATAAATTTTTTTATTTTTAGGTTCCATCTTGGCTAATCTGATACCGTCAATGATTGACGCATGATTTTGTTGATCAGAAATAATCCATTCATCTTTTTCAGAGATAAGACTAGATATCCCACCCAAGTTTGCTTGCATTCCTGTGGAAAAAACTACACAATCTTCGGTACCAATGAAATTAGCTAAACGCTTTTCTAGTTCAATATGTAAAGTCATAGTCCCATTTAATAGACGAGAACCAGTTGTTCCTACTCCAAATTGACGAATTGCATCAATAGCTGCTTCCTTTACTTCTGAATTGGAACTCATTCCTAGATAATTATTACTCCCAAGCATAATAATGTCCCTATTTTCCATCTTTACGAGTGGATTTTGTTCTCCATCAATCTGTTTAAAATATGGATATAGATTAATCACTTTTGCTTGTGTAGGTTCTCCGAAACGATAATACTTTTTACATTTACCGAAGTATTTTGTCATCTAACATCAATGCATAGCACTCCAATATAAATTGTTTGTTGTTTTATGGGGAAGAATGAAAAGAAAAAGGAATGAAAAATATAAAGGAAAAGAAAAAAAGTATGGCTTCTTATTATTTCACTTGAACGGTGCTTTTAGCTTGTAATTTCTCAACAGAGATTTGTTTTGCTTGTTCTGCTTCTCTTAGATGCCTTCTTAAAACTTTACCAACTGGAGAACGAGGAAGATCATCCATATACTCTATAACTTTAGGAATTTTATAGGGTGCTAAATAAGGTTTACAGAATTCTTTTACTTCTTCAAGCGTAAGTTGTGGATGTCCAGGTTCAGCAACGATACACGCTTTAACTGTTGAGCCAATGGTTTCTTTCTCTTGAGCGATAACAGCGACCATATTAATAGCAGGATGATTATAGAGAACTTCTTCTACTTCTTTTGGATAGACTTTATAGCCTGAAACAATAATCATATCTTTTAATCTATCAACAATAGTGAAGAAACCATCATTGTCAACAGTGGCCATGTCACCTGTTCTTAACCACCCATTGACTAAAACTTTATTCGTAGCTTCTTTATTGTTCCAATATCCTTTCATGACACCAGGACCACGTACCCATATTTCTCCACTTTCACCTTCTTTTGTAATTTCTTCTTGCGTATCAGGATTAACAATCATAGCCATTGTATTAGGTATTGGTATACCAATACACCCTATCTTTCTGTAGTCTCTGTGTCCAGGAGTAACATGAGTAACTGGAGAGGCTTCTGAAAGACCATAACCTTCAATTAGAATCGCACCTGTCTTAGATTCGAATTTTTCAACTGTTGGAGCAGGTAATCCTTCACCACCAGCTATACAAAGTTTTAGTGAAGATAGGTCATATTTTGTTATTGCGGGATCTTCAGCCAACTTTTGGAACAATACAGGAACAGCATTGAAGAAATGAATTTGGTGTTCTTGAATTAACTTCATCATAACTTCCAACACACCTGGTTTACGAGGATTAGGAATTAAAAATATGAGTGAGCCCGTTTTCAATGGCCATAAGAAAGAAGCGGCTAAACCAAAGATATGTGAATATGGTAAAACAGCTAAAGATTTGTATTGTCCTTTAGGTTTTTCATCTAACCAATTATCCCAATATGAAATAATGTATGTTTGTGATACAAGATTAGCATGTGTTAGCATTGCTCCTTTTTGAATGCCTGTAGTACCTCCAGTATATTGGAGAATTGCTACATCTTCTTTAGGATTCATTGCAGTATAAACTCGTTCATTTTTGTTTTGTTTCAACAAAGTAGTGAGTTTTAATTCATTTTTTATTTTTGGATTCTTTCTAGCTATTACATTCTTATACAAGAATCCCTTAATAGCGGGTAAATCTTCTGCTACTGAAGCTACAATAATATGTTCGAGTTGTGTCTCACCTTTTATCTATCGTATACTGTCAAGGAACAAATCCATCGTTAGAATAACCTTTGCTCCACTATCAGCTAATTGGTTTCTTATTTCAGCACCTGTTAAAAGAGGACTAATCGAAGTGACGATTGCACCTAATGCCAAAGGAGCAAAAAATGAATAAATGAATTGTGGACAATTAGGCATTAAAATTGCAACGCGATCTCCTTTTCTAACATTTAATGATTGTAAAGCATGAGATAATCTATTAACATTTTCTTCAAGTTCATTATAGGTAGTAAACTTTCCCTCAAAATAGGTAGCTTTATTACTTCCCTTTGCATCTACAGTATTTCTGAATAAGTCAATAAGACTAATATTTTCAAATTTTACTTCAGATGGAATTGAAGGGATATATTTCCATTTTTTTTCTGGCATATTATCAACCTTGATTCTATTGTCTTAAAAAGTATTGTACCGAACTTGTATTTAAATGCTTCATAAAGATATACTATTTTATAATTAAAGAATAGTGTACTTAATTCATAAAATTGTACATAAAGCCATTCTTATAATACATAAAATTTTATAATTGAAATAGCTATGTGTATCAATGAAAATCGTGGTTAATAATAAAAAAGAACATGACCTTTTAGCAAAATTACAAGATTTTTTAGCGAAAAAAGAACTAAACTTTTTCCTTGAATTTGAAGATCCTCTCTCATTTAAAATTGAAGAATTATTTCTTGAACTATGCTCTTGTGATATAGAAATAGATAAGAAAGAAGACAAAACCGATATAGTATAAAAGAATCATTTTATTCTTTCATTGATACTAGCCCAATATTTTTAAATTAGTATGAAAAATATTAGATGTTATACGATGATACAAGCAGTATACATTATTTCTATTACAGGTATTCCTATCTATTTCACAAATAGGGTACAAAATGCAGAGTATATTGAAGAAGCGACATTATTTTCAGGTGTAATATCAGCTATTCAAACTGCACTAGTTGAAATTGATGTTGGAGTTCCTTCTTATTTTAGAACTAGAAAAAATGATGTTTATTTGGAAGCAACAGACAATTTTGCTGTTGCTTTAGTAACAGATCAGGATAAAAGTTTATCTAAAGAAGATTCCAGAGATATCTTATTGGAAATTATTAATGAGTTAATTTTTCATTTCCCTTCTCTTGAAGATCCTGAAATGTTAAACAATGATGAAAAAGATAAAATTGATGATATAGTCAGTAAAATGCTTCAGAAATGGGAGAAAAAGATAAAGGATAGTGAAGCAACGAAAAAGCTCAAAGATTCTATTTGGTAGATGAGGTAAAATAAATGTTAACACAAAATAATGTTCCAGTTTTAGCATTAATAATAGAACCATTATTAGCAATATTCATGACTTATGTGGTTATAAGAACATTGCAAAAATATATGAGTAGAAAGAGAGTTTCAACAAGCCTTTTAGCTTTTAGTTTTGTTTTCTATGCTTTAGCATTATGGAGCACTAGTATTGGTAAATATATACAGTTTTTTTCGCAAAAAAGTGTTGAAGAATCAGTGATGTCAGAATTTACTATATTGATTGCTTACTGTTTTGTTCTAGCCGCAAACTGCTTTATTTTTGCTTTTGTGAATAATGTATTTTTAGGAAACAAACAAAACATGTTGATTCTAATAAGTTTGCTGAATGGAATAGTAATTGGTTTTATAGCTCCAAATGTTTCAGATAAACCAGGTACATATTCAAGTGTTTTACCTGCAGTTGTAGCTTTAGTATTACTTACAATGATAGTTTCGGGTATAATGATTTATTTCTCTCTCAAAGAAGCTAAAAACAATGATGATAAATTACCTAAACTTGGTTTTATTCTCATAGCTTTTTATGGAATATTCTTAATCTTAGTATTTGTTCTATTTGCTGTAGATATTGCATGGGGAACAATTGCTGATACTGCTTATACTCCAGCATATTATGCTGCGTGGATATGTTCAGGTTTAGCAGTTTTCTCTGCTTACTTAGGCTATGTTATGCCAAATTGGTTTAGAACGTTGATTAGACTTTAAAACCAACCCTTTCTTTTCTTTTGTATAACTTTAAATATCCTACAAGTATCCCTATAGATGTTTG
>CAZEQQ010000125.1:0-7294 GCA_964514425.1 uncultured archaeon | reverse complement strand
AATAGAAATTGGCAGAAATTGGATAAAGAAAATGTTTTATAAAAATTAGAAAAAGGAAAATTATCTTCTAGATATTTTCCTTAAAACGCTTAAAGCACTGAATGTTAGCACTGTTCCAAAGAAAAGAAAAGATGCAGGATCAACTTCATTGTCTTGATCGTCCGTTTCTGCTACAGTTAAAGATTGTTCTAAAGATCCACCTTGATTACATGATGCGTTTACTTTTATCACATCACCAATTTCAGCTGTTATCTCCAGAATTACAGAAGTTCCTGTGGCTAAAGGTTGAGAAGAGTAATCTTCTGTTGTGACCAATTCATCATTTACTCTCACTTCAATTTTGTCTACATAGTGTGTATCAGGATTTTCTACTTGGTGAGTTATACCAATAGTTAGTTCCTGTTCTGCTAAATCATAAGAGAGATTCATAGCAGATGGAGAGTGTCCGTAAACTGTTCCCGTGTTCAAAGCAAATAATGCTATTAATGCGCTAACAACAACTATAGTAAAAATGTGTTTTCGTCGCATAGTAGGCTCTAGTATTACCATTATTTATAACTTTGGTTTCAACAAAAGGAAAGACCGAATAACACGAATATGAGAATCGGTTCTAACTATTAAAGTAAACCGAAGATTAAGAACAAGAAGAAAAGATAGAAAAAAAGAAAAATAAAGAAAACTATTTTCTTATGCTTTTTTATTTAAGCAATCTTGGATGTAATAGTATCCAACAATGAAGAAGGTTAGAATAAAAGCTACTAAACCACTACCATCTGTAACTTTACCAAAACCAACATAGTATTTGTAAAGCCATAATAAATTCAAGATTGGTATGAAAACAAAGATGAAAGTAGGAATATCAGCTCCTAATTCATTGAGTTCATTTTTTGTCCAATACATCCAGAATATTCCATATATTCCAAAAGTAATGAGTGTAAACACTATTACCATTATAGGATTTCTTTGTGTTATTGCCATATTAATCACTTTTAAAGTAATGTGTTAAAAAATAATTGTGGTTGCTTATAAATGTTTCTTGTATCTGGGGTAATATTTACACTATTGTAAAGACAAACTCAACTAAGAAGATTCTTATGTTATGTCTTATCTAAAAAGAGAATAAATTAAACAAATAGTATTAAAACGAATTTCTTAGCTGTCTGAAGGAGTTGAATGTTCTATTTGTTCTAACTTTTTCCCTTTTTTTATCTGATTTTGTAAAATTTTTCCCACAAACGCTCCAATGATTAGCAAGAACGATCCTGCTAGTGTGCTAAATGTCATTCCTAATCCTGCAGCATAAGCAAGTCCGCCTCCTAATCCTTCTTGTGCTGAACTCGTTACTAGAAGTCCAATTCCCAGAAATAACCCCGGAACAGCTATAAAAAATAGAATTATCATAAGGAATATCTTAAAGTCAGACTTATATGCAAATAATCCTATACTTAAACCGAAAATAAGCAACGTCAGTGCAAAAATAGAAAGTGGATTTTCATAATATGGATGTAAAACAAAAATAAGAGAGAATGTTCCTAAAGCTCCAATGCTACCTATAACAACCGCTAGTACATTCGTTAAAAGTCTGTTATTTAACATAATATTATAATTAACGCTCCTTCATATAAACATTTCTTGTATCTATCTAGGGAAATGCACAAAACAGCAACTATCAGTAAAAATTCTTTGAATTTATTAAAATTCAGTCGTAGTGAAGTTATTATGGGGGTGAACTAGTTTTTTTTATCTTTTATTATTATACATGTGGATTTGTCCTCTGAGATAAGCTTCTTTCAATTGTTTTCTTTGGATTTTTTTCTTCTTCTATATTCTGTCTTATGAAATATTTTTCAATTGCTCTTTGAAACCAGTTTTTGTTCGTTGGCATATAATATTTTATTGGTGTGCTCTTATATAAAAGTATACAATCAAAATAAAAGGAGTAGTAATCTATTAATTCAGTTTTAGCTTCTCTATTTTCTGCTGTTTCTTTTTTACAAAGATATCATCTAAATTCTTCCTTGTCTGAATAAAGCGATAAAGGCCATAGGCGAATAGATAAAGTCCCAGCGGTATAAGCATGAAACCAACAACTGTATAAATTATATTATTTAACAACTCAATAAACGAAATACCTGCTACAACTAGCGTTAAAGAAGTAGTTGAAAAAGCCATAAAAGTTCGCTCATTTGCTAATTTTGTGCGATGTAATGCCAAATAATCCCGTAAAATCATATTACTCAAATCAAATTCAATGTATGGAATTCTCTTCATAAATCATAATAGCTTATTCTTTAAATAAATATTAACATTCATACAAGTTGAAAATAATTTCGTCTATTGATCTAGTATCAAAATAGAACAGAAATGGTAAAAATGTTGTTGTCACTTCTTCATGTTGAAAGAATCGATTAAAGAGCGAGAGTAGGGATCTTTGATATTGCTTTCCATTAATTCTTTATGATTATTGGAATTCTTTTTTTTCCCTGTATCTGTTCTGACAAATCCATTTATGATATTCTTCCAAAACTTGGAACATATCATAGTTTAAACATAGATTCAATGTTTAAAAAGGTTATTTTCAACCAAAGAAGAGAGTAAAACAAAGAACAAAGAAAGAATGAGAAAAAGATTAGAGAAAATATTAGGAAATTGAAGATAAAACAAAGATATTAGTTGATAACAAAGGTCAAATTGGTACTAATACTTACAATTAATTCACTATCCTTTATTTTGAGAGAAAAACAATAAAGTTTATTATCTAGTCAAAAAATTAATTTACAAAAAATGGTGATTTTATGGTTTTAATTTTCAATTATGACGTAGATTTACTAAGTATGATTCCAGCCATTTTTGCAGCAGCATTGTCAATTTACAATTGGCTACAAATGAGAAAAGCTGCAAATATTAAAGTTGGACGTATTGTAAATTATGGATTTATATCTTCGAGTTATGAAAAAGCGCTATTTTACTGCTTTCCTTTAGTATTGGAAAATGAAGGAGCAAAAAGTGGTGTTATTACAGAAATTAAATTGGGTTTTCAGTATAATGGAGAAACGAAATATATTGATACTGACGCTAAGGTAGTATTGAATGAAATGACCGGAGTAGCAGTCCCTCAAATGGATTATGATAGGTTTACACAAGAAGGATACAGAATCCTTTTACCGACATACCCTATCAATATTGAAGGCAACAGCACAAAAAATGTAACTATTATCTCTACTGTTTCTCTAGAAAATGATATTCTTCAAGCTGGACAAGAAGGAAAGATGGTTATTGAAGTATATTTTGGTTCTAACAAAGTCAATAAAGCAGAATTTGATTATTACCTCTCCCAGGAATCCTTTGATTCAGATAATACTTTATTATGGCTAAAAATGATTGATAAAGAAAAAATGACTTAAAGAGAAGAAGAAAAAAAAGAATTTTCTTCTTTTCATGTTTTAACCTTTATCCTTACTTCTATTCACATTTTCTTTTATATTAATTCTAGTTCTAGTTCAGCTTTCTTCTTTTTCTTTCAAGTAATCCTCATAGTTGCTAATTCTGTCAACATTTTGCAAAGGATAGGGAAGATTCTCTACAACAGTTTTAACAATTGTATGAGAAAAAATTACTCCTTTTTTAGTGAACTTTTGACATCGGATATACCCTCCTGTTTTGAGCAAGAATACATAAAGTTTGATAAAGAAAGAAACATCACCACGTAATTTCCCTGCTAAATCATACACCATACGGGCAAAGATTCTCCATTCATCGCTCATCTTATCTTTAGGTGCAACTAAAGCCATCTTTTTATCTTGTTGACTATTTTTGAGATACACATCTAATTCAGGATTAACAACTTTAAATGTTCCAAACGTAGAGAATCCTGCAGGTCCAAAACCAAGATATTCGTCAATTAATTCATCACGAGAAGTGTCGTAAATATCTTCACCTTTGGCGAAAACCCAAATAGCTTTTCTAGCAAAACCATTCTGGTGTAGAACAGCATAAGCATCTTCAATTAACTTAAATTGATCACGATCTGGTAAACTAGCAACAGCTTGAATTTTACCAAGCTCCATAAAAGGATAAATTGTTACTTGGTCAGGATTAACCTCCAAAACATGAGTAATATCTTCCATAAAAACTTCAGGAGTTTGTTCAGGTAAGCCCACCATCAGGTCAATATTAACCCATAAACCTAAAGAATGAGCTTCTTTGACAATGGTAGTAATGTGTTCTTTGACAGCTATTTTCCGACCTGTTTTGGTTAAAGTGTTAGCCGAAAAACTTTCAACACCAACGCTTATTTTAGTGTAGCCTATATCTTTTAACCCTATCAGATACTCTTTATCTAAAATGGACGGAAGGAGTTCTATCCCTATGCTTTCAACCGAAACCTTAGATCTAATAATGTCGACAATGCTTTTGAGCTCGTTTATCTTTAATGTATTAGGTGTTCCCCCGCCAAAATAGAGCCAAGTAGCTTTTCCTGTAACTTTTGTTGATTCAATTTCTTGAAGCAAAGCTGTTAAGTATTTATTCTTTGCTTCTTCAGAGAATAATTCTTTGTAAAAAGGGCAAAAAGTGCATTTAGTGAAACAAAAAGGGACATGAACATAAATTCCAAATGACTTTCCCAAAGATAACTCAGGATACTCTTGATAGGTATACTTGGTTTTTTTGAATGATTTGATCATCATTTTTTTACTCATAGCTGTAAACATAATCTGTCTTCTTTCCTGTTTTTGATGGGATTTTAATGAGATTTAATAAGTGTTACGATACAAAAAAACGTGCCACTATTTATTGGTTTAAAAAATCTCCCTCAATTACAAGCTAACTAACATATCTAATTCAAATATATCCGAACATGCAAATAATCTACTGAAAGGTCGTTTCAACTAGTCTGTCTAATAGCTCTATATCCTGTTTAGTTAAGGGTTTTTTCGATTCTGTTAAGTTATTCATTTTTGAAAATAGAACTTTATCATGGTGAATGGTATTAATGAAATGGTCAAATTTCTTTAGAGCAATGTATGATTGACCCATGAAAACATAACAAAAGTGGAGTTTTTCTCTTGGTTTGAGCACTATAGTATAGTCATGATACTTTATTCTTTCTATGAGACCATCGGACTGAAAAGTATTCTGCAAGAAACTATTAATGGCTGAAAGAAAACCCCCTATCAATTGTTCATCTAAATTGTCCGCTTGATTATCTGTAAGAAAGTTAGAATACGCAGTCAATCCTTCTTGTGTTAATATCAAGAGTAAAACAGACTCTTCTCTTTTCAGTTCTGGAATCTCAAATTTTCCTCGTTGAACTAATTGAACCAGAAGATCTTCCAGTCTAGCTAGTTTTGTTCTTTCTTGTAATGAAGCTTCCCTTTTAACTAGATTTTCCCAATCACTTAGCTGCTCTAATAACAAATCATGCTCTTTTGATATTCGCATAGCAAGTTTTTCCATCCCTTTTTCTTCTGCGATTATTTGCGCTTGCATTAGAAGGATTCTTGCCTTGTTAATATCCAAGTCTAATAAATTCAGTTGTGATAATAAAAGATATGTTTTCGCTATGAGAGGGTAAGACTGTTGTTCTTTAGCGATGATAAGTAATCTATTGATATGCTCTTTTAATTCGTTGAAAACTTCCTGCTCGCCAGACATTTTCAATTCTTGAAGTAGAATATCAGAAATACTAAGTAAACTCAATACCACTAATTGATGATCTGTTACAGGTGATTCAATAATATCGAAGAATATCTGTTCTGCTTTCATCTTATCTCTTGAGCGCGCACTGGACGTGAGTATGATAGCTTCGGCCAACTTTTTATGGTGAGAGACTATCTTAATAGATTCTTCGGAATCTAAAGCCTTTAGTTGCTCAAGATAGTCCATAGCTTGTTCTTTTTCTTCCAATTCTACGTTTAAACGAATTAAATCAAATAGAACATGGGTTTTATTAATTATATCTCCACTCTCAAGTGCCAACTCATAACTTTGGAGATAATGCTCATATGCTTCTTTATATGACCCCTTGGTATGGTAAACATTCCCTAGATTATGGTACGATGCACTTATACGTTTTTTATCATCTAACTTTTTCCTAACTTCTAAAGCTTGCCTGTAATAACTTAGAGCATTATCAAAATCTCCTTTGAGTTCGTAGACAACAGCTAGGTTGTTTTGTAAAGCTGAAACATATAAGGAATGATCAATAGAGAGGAAGTGATTAAGGCTTCGTTTATAATATTCAGCAGCTAAATCTAAATCACCTAAAGCACGATAACAGATGCCCATGTTGTTGAGTGTTCGAGCACGATCTAATTCGTTTGAAACTTCTTCTTGATAATCGAGACTTTTCTGATAATACTCAAGTGCTTGTTGAATCTCCCCCTTTCTACTCATCAAAATGCCCAAAACATTATTCAAGCGAATTACATCTCTTTTGCTTCCCGACTCTTTAAAAAGCTCTAAACTCTGCTCAAATAAAGAAAGAGCTTGTTCATAGTCTCCTTTTTCGAGATATATCTTTCCTTCATTGAAAAGTAAATATGCACGTGTTTCCGAAGATTCAGATGAAGTTTCAGTTAATAATTCATTACCCTTTTCAATAAGGGACAAACAACTAGAATATTGTCTAAGATAACATAATATATCTGCCTTAATCATTATTAGTTGTAACATATACTCGGTATCAAGATTCTTGCTATCTTCTAAATTGTCCAAAAGGTCTAATCCTTCTTGATATTTCCCTAGATTGGTCAAAACACGACTCTTCAAAAGGTTATAGAGAACGTAATCCTCTTCACTTAGTTTACTCTCATCATAACCTGAAATGACCTTGAAGGCTTCTTCATCATTTCCACTTCTAATCAAACTTTCAATGTGTTTGGAATCAAAAATCTTCAAGTCATACATAAACAATCTAAGCAAAAGCAAAGGGAGTAGAATATAAAATTTGTCTTGCTTAAAATGATTCATATTCAAGACAACAGAAGCAATTTTTGATAAATGGGTCAAGAATAACATTAAAGGTAATAGTATCTGTTTCAGTTTCTAACTATTTTCTTTCTTTGGTGTTCTTAATCTAATTATGGGTTAATTTCTCTAAAAGGAAAAGTAATGAACTCTTCAATAATCTTTTCTATTATTGTTTCATTTAGAATAGTGAATATTGAGTAAAATCTAATTATCCTTTGTAGATTATATTAAGCTATCTTTAAATACATAGTGTGTAAGTTATAGTAAAGTGAGGAAAATGGCAAATAAACTATTGTTAGAAACACGCAATCAATTTAGAATA
>CAZEQQ010000124.1:0-7353 GCA_964514425.1 uncultured archaeon | reverse complement strand
TCACAGAATTATTTAAGCAAAATCAACATGAAGTATCTAGACATTTACTAGAAAAAATACTTCTCTCACCTACTGTCGGAAGATGGGGAAAATTCAGTATTTTACACTTTGACCCTTCTGAAGAAGTAGCAACAATATCTGTAAGAAATTCAATTTGGTCGGATTCTTTAGGGGTAATAGCAACTAAAGCTTGTGCATTTAATGAAGGAATGCTGGAATCGTTTTTCAGTTTAATATTTAATGATAGAATAATATGCAATGAAATGCGTTGTAGTGCAGAATATAGTTATGTGCAAGAATGTTTATTTCAAATATCTCCAGGTAAAGCGAATAGAGATTATAGTGCAGTATTAGAAGATAAAGCAATAAGAGAATTGGGAGAAGAAGAGAGAGAAAAATCGCTACAAATGATCAAAGAAGATATTGGTTTAGATATATATTATGAATTGGATCAACTAATAAGACTAATTCAATTATTCAATAAAGCACCTTTCATATCCGATTTCTATTTTGATGAATCTAAATTTTTACTCGTTTGCAACTATTGGCGCTATCCTGATGACATCATATGTCATGACTGTGAAAAGTGGATAAGAAAAACAACAACGGTTCCTGTCAATTTAACAAAAACAGAGCACAGAATTTGTGAATTAAACTATGAAGAAACTAATGAAAACGAATGAGAGGGAAAAAAATGAAAATATGTGCTATTGAAGGTTGCACTGAGCAAGATAGTTTTCCTTTCAAATGTAAACGGTGTGGTCTTTATTTTTGCGCAAAACATCGTCTGCCTGAGCAGCATAATTGTAAAAATATAGATTTTTATGCAACAGAAGAATTCAAAAAGACCAAAATCTCTTCATTTAATCGACCAAAAACAACTAAAGAAAAAAACTATAGAGAATCAGAACCAATCTATAGTAACTTGCATCATGAAAGAGAAAAAGAAGATTATATGAACTTAAATCTCCATTATCTTATGAAATCCCCATTCTTTAGTATTATATCTTTTAACAATAATGATAACAACATTATAACTATAGGAAGTTTTTTTGCATCAGTTATGTTTTTACGTCTAATCTTCTGGAATTATCTATTTGGTAATTCTATTTTTTTCTTCCCCAAATTTATTCTAGAGATGTTTATCCTATTTTTCGGTGTTCTCTTTGTTTATGGTGGTCATGAATACGTTCATCATCATAGTTCAAAAAAACAAGGCATAAAAACAAGTAATATCATATGGAAACAAGGTTTGTTTATTTATTTACTAGGAATTATTTTCCCTCCTATAATCGCTCCAATATATTTGATTTTTGACAGATATGGTGGCACTGTTGAACAAAAGGGTAAAATTACTCTTAATGGTATTGCTTGGCTAACAATTTGGCAGATGATATTAATACTCATGCTTTTCTCAAACTTACTCGATCCTTATATTGGTTCTTTTCGTATCCTCTTATTCTTCATCTCTGCATTTCTCGTAGCTCATTTACTACCTTTTGGACTATCCGATGGTCAATATATACTAAACTGGAATAAGAGGATTTATTGGAGTTTGTTAATTTATAGTATTCTCGCATTCTTCCTCTCATATATCGTTTTTTATTAAGTTTAACTCCAAATGAAAAAATAAAAATAGAAGGCATTATAGTTATAAATCAGCCTAACTATGAGTCATCATTGAGTATGAACTCTCAGAAATGCCTTAATCATCATCTATGAAGATAATTTCTTTACTCTAATTATCTGTTTTGTTGGTGGTTTTATATTGTCTTTAATTTTTTTGGAGAACAATAAAGAAAAAAGAACGTTTTTGCCTCTCTACATAATTGATGATACCAAAATTATTAGAGCTAATCCTGCTATAAGGACAAAATAAATTGGCTTACTCCAATTCAATATTTTCTTACCATCAAGTTGCCATACTGGTATGCAATTAAATGCACCTACAAGTCCATTAAATAATCCTATTTTCAAGTACAAATCCATGTTTCCGAAAAATCCACTAATACTGAAGAACCCTATTTGAAGGATCACAACAAATGATAAAGCTAGACTGCCAATAATTACATTAGAAATTGGGCCAGCAAAAGCCACTAATCCTAAATCCTTTTTGTTTAATTTCTCTTTAATAGGAACTATTGCAACAAACCCTGGCACTATTAATACAATTCCAATAATTAATGTAAGAAACGTAAACATTAATCCACGAACCCATAAAATGTATCTAGCGAATTGTCCTTTTTTTATAGCTACATACTTATGTGCAAGCTCATGTGGGAGAAATGCCGTTCCAACCAATATTGCAGCGATAATAAAACCTTCCATACTTTGGTTACGCATAAATTGAAAAAACCCGAAAACAAGGACAATTAAGGAAAAACCAAACATTAAATCTAAAGGCTCATTACCTAAAGAAAATAGTTCTGGAGATGCTTTAAGTCTACTTTCTATTATTTTTCTCCTTTGAACATCAGTTAAACGTTGATAAGGTGATTGTTGTCTTTGTCCTGCTGTTTCTCCACCTTGAATCATTTGATGCATAACTGCTCTAAAAAGGTCATTAGCTCCTGCAGAACTTTGTTGATGTGGTGGAGTTTGAGTTGAAGGTGTTACATATTGTCTGGTACAGTGATGAGCAGAAGGAGCACGGTGGGCATTACAAAATGAGCCTTTACAATTGTTACAGTAAAAAAGGATATCCTCATCTCTTCCACAATTGGGATATTGACATTTCATTAAATCACATTCTCTCTAATCAACTTTGGAAAAAGCATTTTAGAACCTATCTATCTTACCATTTGTCGATAATCAATACTCTCTGAGCTGATTTTTGATAAATAATCTTTTTATATAAATATACATAACGTCGTTAAAAAGAGTTGATTCAATGAAGCCAGATATAGAAATAGCTCAAGAAAAAGAAAAAGACATGAAACATATACGTGAGATTGTTAAATCAATAGGATTACAAGAAGAAGATTTAGAACCATATGGAAAATATGTGGCTAAAATAACATACAAAAAAATGAAAGAAATACTAGCTTTAGAAAAAGAAGATGGAAAACTCATTGCAGTAACTGCTATGACCGCATCAAGAGCTGGTGAAGGGAAAACCGTTACAACCATAGGTTTATCTCAAGCTCTAGCCAAACGTGGAAAAAACGTTATGTTTGCACTCAGAGAACCCTCAATGGGACCAACTTTTGGAATTAAAGGTGGCGCAACAGGAGGAGGATATAGTCAAGTTTTCCCAATGTGGGACATTGATTTACATTTTACAGGAGATATACACGCCATAGCTTCAGCTCACAATTTGTTAGCTGCATTAATTGATAACCATATTGCAAAAGAAAATAAACTTAAAATTGATCCAACAAAAATCACTTGGCCTAGAACATTAGATGCTAATGATAGAGCTCTTAGAGATATAATAATTGGACTTGGTGGTCGTAGATTAGGTGGGGAAGTAAGAGAAACAGGTTTTGTAATAACCGCAGCTAGTGAAATTATGGCAATACTTGCACTTTCTATGGATTTAAAAGAACTAAAAGAAAGATTAGGAAATATTTTAGTAGGTTATACCTATGACGATAAACCTGTATACGCTAAACAACTTAATGCAGTTGGTGCCATGGCATTAATTCTTAAAGATGCTATCAAACCTAATCTAGCACAAAATTTTGAAGGAGTACCAGGATTTATTCACTGTGGTCCTTTTGCTAATATTGCTCATGGAAATAGTAGTATTGTAGGAACAAAATTAGCTCTTAAACTTGCAGATTATGTTATTACAGAGGGTGGATTTGCTGCAGACTTAGGATTCGAAAAATTCGTTGATATTGTTGCTCGTGAATATAACCTTAAACCAAACGCTGTTGTTCTAGTTGCGTCCATTCGCGCACTTCACATTCATGGTGGAGTAGCTTTCGAACAATCGACTAAAAAGAACTTAGAAGCTCTTCAGAAAGGAACTGAAAATCTTGACAAACATATTGACAATATGGTAAATAAATTTAAAGTTGCACCAGTTGTGGCTATTAACCGTTTCCCATTTGACGACCAAGAAGAAGTAGATTGGCTAGTAAAACACTGTGAAGAAAGAGGCGTTAAAGCCGCTGTAAGTAGTGTGTTCATGGATGGTGGTGATGGTGGTCTAGAACTTGCTGATGCAGTATTAGAAACAATAGAATCAGGAAAAAGTGATGTGCAATTCATATATGATTTGAAAGATCCCATAAAAGATAAAATCGAAAAACTTGCAAAAGAGGTTTATGGTGCAGATGGTGTAGCATATTCCGCTCAAGCGCTTCAAGACATAGCGTCTATAGAAAAACTTGGCTATGCTGATTTTCCTATTTGTTTAGCAAAAACGCAACTAAGTTTAAGTGATAGAGTAGGACTTTTAGGTGCACCGAAGAATTGGACCTTACAAGTAGATGAAGTTCGTCTTTATACTGGAGCACGGTTTATAGTACCAGTATGTGGAAGCATGTTTCTAATGCCTGGGCTTCCTCCTGTACCTGCTGCAGAAAAAATGGATATCGACGAAGATGGGTACATCAAAGGGTTGAACTAACTATTTTTCTCCTCTTTTCTCTTTTTTAAACATTTTAAGTCTCCCTTATTGAGTAATGACAATGTAATTCTCATCTCTTCGATATAACACTCTATATACTTTCTAAGTCCGTCTTTTCCTTGGTTCAATAGTGCTTTTAGTGCAGGTAAAGCAAATGCTACATAATCAGCGCCACAAAGTAGTGCCTTGACTGCATCTACTCCATTCCAAATACCACCAGATGCTATGATTTTAGGCTTATCTGAACTATTAACCTTAGTAGCATATTGTAATGATTGGAAAGTAGAAATTCCTAATTCTAACAAATCTTGTGAGAAATCTTTAAACTCAGAATGTCTTAATTTTTCTATTTTCGACCAATTTGTTCCACCTGCACCAGCAATATCTACTGCATATATCTTTTGCTGGGTGAATAAAAATTCTGCATCAGCTTTCGTTAGTCCTGTCCCAACTCCCTTAATAACAATAGGTGTATTGGTAGATTCTATTATGGTCTGAATTTTTTCCTTAGATAAAGTAAAACTACGATCTCCTTCTTTTTGAATAAACTCTTGTAAAGGATTAATGTGAATGGCTATTCCATCAGCTTGTATCATACTGACACTTTTTTCAAATTCTTTAACACCATACCCATTGACGAATTGTGCAATCCCTAAATTAGCTAAAAGAGGGATAGTTGGTGCTTGTTCCCTTACTTCGAAAGTGTTTGCTACCGCTTTATTTTCTATCGCTATTCTTTGGCTCCCTACTCCCATAGCAATTTGGAATTCTTCACAAACTGCAGCAATTTGCTGATTTATCTCACGACCTTTAGTAGTTCCCCCAGTAATAGCTGCAATAATAAGGGGAGCTTCAATTTTTTTCCCTAAAAATGTTGTTTGAAGTTTAATAGAATTTGGGTTTATTTGGGGGAATAATGAAGGTTCAAGATTAATCTTTTCAAAACCATTAGTTTTTGTGGTATAGCTAACGTCCAAGTCTTTACAGATTCTTAGGTGTTCATCTTTTCTTTCTTCTATATTTGATGCTGTATTCTTCATCATTATCACTAAACTCTTCCTTTTATAAATATAGTTTTTAAGAAAATATAGTATCAATCAGAAAGTTAAAAAGAGGGAGTGCAATATATGGAACGCAATAGGAACTAATTAGGTGATAAACATAAAATTCTGCCCAGAATGTGGAAAAATCTTACTCCCCAAAAAAAAAGGGAAAGTAAAAATGTTAGCATGTTCTAAATGTGATTACGAAGAAAAAATCCAATCTAAAGACGAATACGAGATAGAAGAAGAAGTATCACACCGTTCTAATGAAAAAACAGAAGTTGTAGTAATTGACAAGGAAGATGTATTCTCTGAAGAAGATATCGAAGAACGAAGAGAACGTTTTGTTGAAGGCATAGACTTTTTTGAAACTGAGTAGTTTTTTTCATTATTTATTTATACTTCAAATGTGCTTAAAATGACACAATATTTATTATTACTAAGGTTTTCTGAAATCGCAATAAAATCCAAGAAGACAAGGCAATGGCTAATAACTCTTTTAGTAAAAAACATTGAGCACTGTTTAAACCTTTTTGAAATCAACTCATATACTGTCGTAAAGGAATATAGTAGAATTTATATTTTTTCAGAGAGAATATTAGAAATACAAAGAATTATCTCAGTTTATGTTCCTGGTATAGTAAGTTCTAGCATAGGGATAGTTGTTGAAACTGAATTCAGTGAAATTACGAAAACGATAACACAGAATATCTATCCAAAGTTAGAAAATAAGAAGTCTTTTGTTGTCAGAGTTAATAGAACTGGAACACATGATTTCTCAAGTATGGAATTTGCAGCAAAAATAGGAGAATTTATTCTTGATTATTATCCTCATGAAATATCTGTTGACTTACACAATCCTGAATATACGCTAAGTTTAGATATAAGAGGAACAAAAACATATATTTTCGATACCTTTGAAAAAGGTTTAGCTGGTTTACCTGCCGGAAGCCAAGGAAATGTACTTGTTTTATTTGAAGGGACAGAAAATGATTTTTCTACTTTAATACAACTTTATAAAAGAGGTGTAACTGTCCATCCTTATCTACTTAAGCCTAAAACAAATTTTGAAGGAAAAACACTTAAAACTTTAAACTTTATTAGAAAACTACAAAATTTACCCGATGATGCGACATTAACATGTTTTGACGAAAACGAAACAGTAGAGAGTATTATTGCCACATATACACATCTTGGCTGTTTAGGAATTGGTCTATCGAAAGAACTTTTTGAAGTTTATTCGTCGCGTCTTCCTTTATCTCTTCCTCTCTTTGTCCCTTTATTAACAGATGAATTGGATGAAAATGAGTTAATACCTTTTTATTCCATTAACATGAGTTAATATCTTTTTGAGCTATCTCTCCTTTTGGTTTTTCTTCTCCAAAAATCACACCCGTAAATTTGAAAACTTTAATCTTTTTTTCTTTCCAAATAGTTGGCTCAAGCCATGCTTTTCTACATGTATGAGTTAAGAATGTTTCTTCATCCCAATTTTGTTCAATAGGCACTTGAGGGAGAAGTAAACCCTTATTTCTCCCATATTCCACAATAAGTCCATCTCTTCCTACTTTTATTTGACTTATAAGATCTTGTGGAGTAGAGTAGTTTATCTCTTCTGGAATAGAGAGAATAGTGACCTCAAATACAATCTCACTAAGCTCTTCAGGTTTAACTGGAGAAAAGCGTGGATCATGAAGAGTTGATTCTAGAGCTAAGTCCATTACTTCTTGG
>CAZEQQ010000123.1:0-7401 GCA_964514425.1 uncultured archaeon | reverse complement strand
AATGTTACTGCAGTTTCTTCTGGTTTAGGAAACGTAATGTTCACGATTGCACCTGTTATGAAAGAATAAAGGAAGTGAGTAACACTCACCTATTTTTCTTAATTACTTTTTTTAGTCCTATTATTCTCTATTTTTCCCTATTACTTTAGCTATATAATTTGCAGTCTTTATTCCTGAAAGTAAACAATTGGGAACGCCACCTCTTACTACATTTCCTCCAGCAAAGACAAGATTAGGAATAGGAGTTTTATATTTGATTTTCTTTTGATTTCGTCGTGGACCATACCATGAACCGTCCGTACTGAGAGTATAACGTTCAAAAGTTAGAGGAGTACTAACTTCAACATATTCCAGAGTTGAAGAAAGTTTAGGAATAGCTCTCTCTGCCGTAGCAATTAAATCCTTACCACATTGCTCTTTTAATTTCTTGTATTCCTCTTGTCTTTCCTTTCCATCTAACGTTTTCCAGTTATTCTCCCATTCATAAGGAGCTAAAGCCAATAGAATAACAGCTGTTTGTCCTTGTTTCCTTAATGAATGGTCGATATTGGAAGGGATACGGATACAAACTTGATCAGCAGTAAAGTTACCTTGTAAAACTTCCCCTATATAATCCCTATACTCTTTTTTAACAGTCATATGTGAAGGAAAAGAAGATAAATCTTGGGAGGTTATCAAAAAGACACTTACACCAGAAAGAGATTGCTTTGTTCGATTGATCTTCTGTACATATTTCTTAGGCAAATTCTCTTCTTCTACATAGTCAAAAATTGTTCTTTTAAGGTCAGCATTGGATATAACCCATTTTCCTTTGATTATTGTATCGTCAGCTAATTGAACACCTTTAACTTCCTTATTTTCAACTATAATCTTTTTTACTACGGTTTTATATCGTATCTTTCCACCTTTAGATGTATAAAAATCAGCTAAATTTTGAGAAAAACTAAGCATACCTCCTTTAGCATAGTGATTACCAAAAATATGCACATACCCAAAAAGTACTCCTGCTGAAGTTGCAGATAAATTTTCTACAGGCATACCAAGCCATAGAGTAAAGAAACTTAATACATCCTTTAATTGCTCATCTTTGATAAACTTGTTAAGGAGTTTATCGAAGGTTTTGCCCATATTTGCCCTAATTTTATGACTTGTAACTATGAATTTAAGTAAATTTCCGAAAGATTTTCTGTACTTATCTGGAGCAAAAGGAAGATATTCATTAACCATGGCTTCTAGATACCTAAAGTAGGCGATGATATTTTCCTTCTCGTGAGGAAAATGCTTTACTAATTCTGCGATGTGGTCATCGAGATTATCATGCAACGTAATAGTTCTGTCAGGATAGTGAATGACTTCTAAAGGTTTTTCTCTAATGAATTCTTGACTAAATCCTATTTCTTTAAACCATTTATCCAATATCTCCCCTTCTCCAACATAGGTCGCACCTTCAGCTCCTGCATCAAAATAATGCCCCTTTCTAGTAAAACCAGAAACATATCCTCCTGGGATAGAATGTTGTTCTACTATTAGTGTTCTCAAATTGGGACTAGTACATTGTAATTGTATCCCTGCTCCCAATCCGCCCATACCTGAACCAATAATAATGATATCATACTCTTGTTCACTCATTTTTTCTGCTCCTAAATACCATATTTTTTCCTTTCTTTGATAATCTTTTCTGCTGTTTCATATCCCGCAATAAAAGCAGTAGGCACACCCGTACTGTCTACATTCGCTCCTGTCAAAATCATATTCTTGAAAGGTCTCTTGTGTTTTGCCCTTCCTTCTCCCTTTTTAGGACCATACCATCCACCAGAAGAAGAAAAAGTATATCTCTCGAAAGTTAAAGGAGTTGCAGCTTCTTTATGAATAATATTTTCTTTTAATCCCGGTATAACCTTATCCATTTCATCGATAATTTTATCCCCTATATCCTCTTTCAATTGTTTATAAGCATCATTCCTCTCTCTGTTTTCTCCAGATTGCCAATAATTGTTCCAAGTATAAGGAGCTAAAAGAAAAGCGACAATTGCAGTTCCTTTCTCATTTCTCAATGTAGGGTCAATATTGGAGGGGATACGTATTCCTATTCCGTCTAAAAGAAAATCTCCTTCTAATACAGGTTTTATAGGGTCATTATAGCTTTTTCGTATGGTAATATGTGAAGGATAAGATGATAGATCCATATCTACTATCAAAAAGAGACCAAAACCAGATAAGGAGGGGTGAACATTTTCAACTTTTTCAAGTTTTTTAGAGGAAAGATTGTTTTTTCCTATCAAATCTAAATAAGTATGCTTGAGATCAGCATTGGAAATAACAAGTTTAGCAGTAAAGAGCTCTCCCTTTTCGGTTTCCACTCCTTTCACAATACCATTCTCAACTATAATCTGTTTAACTTTTTCGTTATATTTTATTTTACCACCTTTTTCTTCATAAGCAGTTGCTAAATTCTTAGAAAAAGCTAACATCCCTCCTAGAGGATAAAAGTTGCCGAATTTGTAAGGATTACCTCCAACAATAACACCTATTGGTGCCATAATTGAGGAAGGGGGGACACCTAACCACACATTGTAAAAACTTAAAATTGAACGCAGTTCTTCATTAGGTAATTTTTTCTCTAAAAACTTCTCAAAAGACCAAGGAAAATATTTTCTAATTGTTGGACTAAATAATCCAAATTTAACTAATGAGAGAATAGATGATTTATATTCTATTGGATCTGCTTTCCAAAACTCTTCTGTCATTTTACTCAGAATGGTGAAGTATTCTGAAATCTCTTTTTGATATTCAGGGTAATGATTATTTAATTCTTTCTCAAATTCTTTTATGTCTGCATGAACTTTTATAGTTTTATCAGGATAAACCAAATCTTCTAAAGGGTCAACTTTAATGAAATCTTGCTTTATATTTAATTCTTTTAACCTTTTATCCAAAGGTTGATTTTCCTCTACATAAATTACCCCCTCTGCTCCACCATCAAAGTAATGGCCTTTACGATAAAATCCCGTTACATATCCCCCGGGTATGGAATGTTGTTCAAATATTATTGTTCTCAACGAAGAATCTGCATTCTGCAGATACAATCCTGTACCTAGTCCTCCCATACCCGCTCCAATAATAATGACATCAAAAGAATCATTCATGGCATATAAAAAAAGAGAGTGTATTAAAAGGTTTATCTGAAACAAAAAGCATTAGCAATAATAGTAGAGAATTTAGAGTATTTTTACCGTTTTTTTGTTATTTTTCCCATTAATACCTTTTTTCTTATTAATTATTGTTATTCCAATGATTATTAAAATCAGACCTACACCAAAAGACCAGTTTAATGACTCTTTGAGAACTAAAAATGAAAACAACACTCCAAAGACTGGAACTAAATTGATAAAAATTGAAGCTTTGGAAGCTCCAATGCTTTTTATTCCAATAAAATAGAAATAAAACCCTAAGAAAGTAACAAAAAAGCCCATTAGAAGCGACCCTATCCAGAAAATATTGTCTGTCATAGCATCTAAAAACCAAAATTGTTCTGCAGATGCACCAATCCCAAAAATGAGTGTTCCTACTAAAACAGCACCTGTTGTTGTTTCTAACGAACTTTTGTTATTCATGTATCCTTTTCCTAATGCGGAGTATAAACCCCAAATGCACATTGCTAAGGCTATGATAAGATTTCCTATCAAATATTCTAAACGAAAATCCAAGAGGGTTTGAACACCTATTACAAGGATGACTCCTATGAAACTAATGATAAATCCAGAATATCTCCATTTTTGTTCTAATCTTTCTTTGTGCAATAAGTGAGTAAAAATACTAACGGTTACTGGATTAAGACCAGCTATAATCGCCCCTTGAGAAGCAGTTGTAAACTTTAACCCAATAAGAAAGAAGATACCATAACCAAAAATACCCGTTAAGCCAAGAATGAAAAAATGTAGATAGTCCTTCTTTTGATAACTAAATGTTCTTTTGTTTGAAAGTAGAAGAGTGATAAAAAATACTGAAGCTATTAAAAAACGAAAGAAACCCAAAGTAAAAGGAGGAGCTAGTTCAACTAATATTTTCCCTATCACCCAGCTTGATCCCCAGAAAATAGCTGTTAACGTCAATAAAGTATACTCTCTTAAATTTTGTATCATTCATTTCATCCACTGTAATCTTCTGTTTCGTTTTGAAGTACTAGTACAACACAATGAGGATATTGGGCACTTTTAGGTTGTCATTTCTCTTTAATACTTATTCAAAACAATCTAGTATCTGCTTTCGTTTGTCATCCTTATCACAAATGAATGCTATCATAATAGATAGATGTCTAAAGAGTTTTTGAACTTCTCCAAAATCTGTTGCTTCTTTAAAAACTTCTCCAAATCCTTCGATATTTTCTTCCAAAGCTTTAGCTGTTTCGTTATTATGTTCTGTGAAAAATTCATTAATATTTTGCATCAATATATCTGTTGATTTAACTTTTTTATCTAAATAGAGCTCAAGTAATTTGATTATTTTTTCGTTAAATTTATGTCCAGCTTCCGATTCCCACCACTTTTGTGAGCTACCCGCTAAATAGATTACTTTAGATTTTCGAGAGTATAATGTTTCTGCAGCTGTTTTTCCTATTGTTACTCTCTTTCCTGCAGCTACTACAAGGTTTACAGCTTCTAAATCCTTGATATAACGATAAATTGTCTTATCTGATTTTTTAGAGTATTTACAATTCTCTATATTTTGACACTCAGCATCAACGAAATCGTCATAGTTTGTCTTTAATTCTTGCACTGTCATTGGGCCATGTCTGAGAACATGCAAAATAGGATAGTAATTAGGATCATTTAATTTTTCTATCATACCCATATCCCTATCTTCTCTTAGAACCCTCAATTCTTCTTGTTTAACATTTATCATTTCATGAACAGACATCGTTTTCATATTCCTTTAATCTCATACATTTAAAAAAGTTACTCTTTTTCCCAGACACCAATCTTACTTTATGAGAGTATATGGAACTGCTCTTCTCTCCTGTCTAAACCCTTCTTAGCCTATTTTCTCTCTTTTTTGCAACATATCGAAAGGTATATATATTACCTATACTATATGTGATATAGTATATGTGTCATACACAGATACAATACTAACTAGAACTATATCGGATGTGCAAAAATGTTTAGAAATACGAAATCCTTCCACCCTGATGCGCTAATAGGGACTGAAAATTTTCGTTCTCTTGTTGAAAGTTTTGAGTCGGAACTATTACGTGGGATTAACACACTAGCAATCTTATCGATTATTAAAAGACATGGCAAAATTGGTATTTATGGTTATCAGATTATTAAAGAATTGGAACAAGAAACGAATAATCTTATGATTATTGAAGAAGGAACACTTTATCCTTTGCTTAGAAAACTAGAAAAGGAAAAAGTTTTGAATTCGCATTCAAGAACTGATACAGGTCGTTTAAGGAAGTATTATACTATGACAGAAATGGGACTTTTATTACATAATCATCTCATGGGTTTCTTTGCAAAACTTATGGAATCTTCCTCCTCATTGATGTATTTTAAAGTTACACTAGAGTCTAACGATCTTTACTGTCCTAACTGTGCAAATCATATCACACTTGATTCTGATGAAATTAATTTCTGTAATATTTGTGGATATCCACTAAGCAATATAAAACAGGTGTAAAAAATGACTGAGAATGAACAAACTAAAATTGTTAAAGACTTCATTGAAGAAGTGCGTAAAAAACTCCCTTTTTGGCTTAAAGATAATAAACAAGAAGTCGAAGAAATATTGAGCGAACTTGAAAATCATATATGGGATCGTGCTCATGAACTGTCACAGGGTAATTATCCTACCGCTGGACAGATTTATGATGTATTATCAAAGATGGGATCACCTAAAAAGATAGCTTCTGAATACAAGAGAAGAGGTACTCCCAAGTTCTATATCACTGAAGAATTGACTCCAATGTATATAAAGTCCATTGCTATTGCTTTTGGTATAATTGTATTTGTCAATCTTCTTTCAATGATAATATCACTTTTCACTAATCCCAATATTGGAGAAGTGATAGGAGACACTTTTTCAGGTATTTTCAATGGTTTAGCTTTACTCTTTATTTTCATCACAAGCATCTTCGTCTTCCTTTCTTTAGAAGGCTATATTCCTGAAGATTTAACCCGCGACAAAGTGGCAAAGTCTATTCAAACTAAAGGTGAAGAAGTAGAAAGAAGTTATGAAGAACATAAAAGAATAGAGAAAGAAAGAAAAAAAGAAGAAAAGGAAAGGAAAAAATACAAGTTAGTCAAAGGAGAATATTTTCTTGACGCTATTCTCGGATTTGTGTTTGGTATATTACTAATATTGATGCCTATCAATACAATTAATCAACATTTAAGTGCTGAATTCATCAACTGGTTTAGACTATTAGGTCTCATGTTCCTTATAGAAGGAATGATCAATTTCTCGCAAATATCAGTTGGGAATAAATTAAGAACACAACAAGTTTTACTTATCCTTCATGGTATCGTTGAGTTCGCTAAAATACCCATATTTCTGATGGTTTATCATAACATAGCTATGCTACCTTATCCTCCCGTTGATATGATGTCTGCAGCCAATTATGAAGAACTCATAGCTATTCTTATTATCGTAATAGTAGTGGTACATGTTATTCAAGGTTTAGCAAAAATTGGCAGAACAATACACATAGAAATCTATAAGGAAAAATATGCTCCTAATCACTATCACTAATTCTTTTCTTTTTCCCTTTTTTTATAAAATTAGTACATTTTTCTTTTTCTTTTTATATTGTATTTCGTCTACTGTTATTACCTCTCCCGAGTTATATCGTTCTAGTATTTGATCTAATCCTTTCGACGCATAATAGTCATTGATAGCGCATAAAGCGGATATTTCTACGATAGGATACCATTCCTCTCCATCAACGCTACATAAAACAGTGTTTGCCATAAAGTTTTCTTCTAAAGTTGCCATCATATTAGTTGCTAAGATTTGAGTATTTAAATTGAGAAAATATCAGCATGTAGAAGAGATATTATGATGGGTATTACATTTTTTTCGAGAAAATGAAGATATCTCCGACAAATTAGTTATTATTATAAGATTCAAGAGTTAAGAAAATAGGAAAAAAAATTCCATCAAGGAGGAAGTAGACGCATCTTTTCTACTTTTCTGAATCTATTAAGTTTATCTTCGATGAACATTTTTATTCCTGTAACTGCCATATTTTTCTGAATATACTTCTGTAGTTCTTCGTTTGTTTTGAATTCATTAATTTCTCGTGATTGATTCTTTCTTGTTTGTTTCAAAACAATTTTCAACAATTTTGCGTATTCATGTTGAACGTCCTTTCCTCCTCCATTTTCTGTGTTATCTATG
>CAZEQQ010000122.1:0-7406 GCA_964514425.1 uncultured archaeon | reverse complement strand
AGACTCTTTCTCTCTCTGATGGTGATGAACTCACTCTTCAGTACTTTTTCAATCATGACAGGAAGTGATATGGTGCGAGATACTTTTTCTTTTTATATTTTGAAACGTATTTACGTTAATTCTCTTCTTGACATTCCTTCAACTCTTCTCACTCTTTCAGACCAATTCCATTTATCTTCTTCATTTCTTTCTTCTAATCTTAATTCTCTTTTATCTGATGGTTACATGACTTTTGACTCTTCTTCATCTTCATATTTTATCACTCCCAAAGGACGTTCTATTTTTTCTGTTGTTTTATTAGGAGGGGTTTTTGACATCGTTCATATTGGTCACATCTACACTTTTGAGCAAGCTCGTTCTCTTGGAGACATTCTTGTTGTTATTATTGCTACTGATATTACTGTTAAAAGTTGGAAGAATCGCTTTCCGGTTAATTCTCAATCTGAACGTGTTAAAGTCGTTAACCATATCAAGGATATTGATTGTGCTCTTATTGGTCATGAAGAAGACTTTTTTGTTAGTATTGATTTTGTTAAGCCCGATATTATTGCTTTAGGTTATGATCAAAAGTTTGATGAAGACAAACTCAAACAACAACTAGTTTCCCATTGTTTCGACAATATTTCTATTGTTCGCCTTAAGGAATATATTCCCAATAAATCTACCACTAAAATTTTTAGAGAGATTTTACGTAATGAAGACTATTAACGTCCATCTCAACCTTTTTTTATTAGTTCCTTTTTTATTTGCTTATGTTTATCAGTAATTTAGATGCAATTCACAAACTTGCTAAATCTAATGAAGAATCTTCTATTTTTCACTTTTTTACTGATCTCGTGAATTTCACTTTAGCCAGAGCTCAACCTTCTTCCTTTCTTTCATCTGCAGTTTCTTTTTCTGAGAACACTCTTCTTGTCCAAGGAAGTATATTTGATCTTACAGCCTATTCTCGCTTCTATCTCGTTTCTATTGGTAAAGCAGCTCAATCTATGGCTTTATGGTTTTTAGATCATTTCCCCCATACCTTTTCTAAAATTATTATTTCTTCTCCTTCTACACAAAACTCTTCTTTTTCTTCACTTTCTTCATCTCTTGAGTTTTTTCATGGAGGACACCCGATACCTAACAATCAAAGTTTTGCTGCAGCAAATTCTGTTTGTTCATTACTTCATTCTCTTGAACCAAACGATTTCTGTATTTTTCTTATTTCTGGCGGAGGTTCGTCACTTTTTGATTATCCTGACCATCAACTTTCTTTTTTAGACTATCAACAATTAATTTCCACAGTTCTTAAGTCGGGAGCTACTATTCATGAATTTAACACTCTTCGTAAACATTTCTCAAAAGTTAAAGGTGGAAAACTATCTCTTCTTTCCTCTGCAACACTACTATCTCTTATTATTTCTGATGTTGTTGGTAATGAGGGTAGTGTTATCGCATCGGGTCCTACCTTTCCTGATTTTTCTTCATGGAAAGATTGTGAGGATATTTTTCAGAAATACGACTTGTATTCTAAGTTACCGTCTATCTTTTCAGACATTCTCTTTCAAGGTCTTCAAGGAAAAGTAGCTGATAGTCCGTCGTCATCTAATCTTTTCTCTAAAACCTACAATTTCATTATTGGAGACAACACAAAAGTTCTCTCACTTTTACAAAAGAAAATTAGCACACATTATCCTTGCAATCTTGTTGATTCTTCTCTTACGGGAGAGTCTAAAGATGTAGGTATTAGGTGTTTTCAAGAAACTTTAGAGCGTTTGAAGGATCTTAATTCGTCTTTTCTTTGTCTCCTTTATGGTGGTGAGACTACAGTTACTTTATCTTCTTTTAGTGGTAAAGGTGGTCGAGTTCAAGAATTGGCTTTATCGTTTTTAATTTCCTCTTTTCCCTCTACTAATGTCTATATTTGTGCTTTTGGTACGGATGGAATTGATGGTAACTCTCCTGCTGCGGGTGCTATAGCTGGACCCTTTTGTTTTCGTGGAAAAACTATCGAAGAAGCTCAAGTTGCTTTAGCCAATCATGATTCTTCTTGTTTTTTTGAGGATGTTGGTTCTACACTTCTTACAGGATATACTGGCACCAATGTTATGGATATAGTAATTATTTTAGCCAAAAAAAATGATTAACCCTCTACATTATTTCCCATCTCATCCATTCTTTCGCCTAATTTTTTCCCTTGTACAGCGATGAATAAATCAGATAATGTTTTTTCAATCAGTATTCTTGCCAAATCTTTCTTTTTTCTATAGTCTGAGACTAGATTTTTTCCAAAATCTATTTGTAAAATTACTCCATACAATTCTTTCATTATACTATACCATGCTTTTGCTTCATCAATTTCTCCTTCTACAAGTCTTTCAAGGATATATCTTCTTAGTTCTCCTATTAAATCAGCTACTCCTAAAATATATGCTTCTTCTGTTACTTTTATCTCTTCAGGCGATATAAGTATCTTTTTTTCTACTAAATGATGAAGTAACTGTGCTTCGGCATATTCTTGCAAAGCTGCTTCTAGAAACTTAGAGTTTGAAAATGAAGGATCTCGTTCTAGTAACAACCACACTTTAGTTACTGTTTCTTTTGCTTTCTCCATTGTTTCTTTATTTTTTTCTATTCTTTTTGAATGAAATGTCTCGATGCTTTGTCCTGAAAATTTTACAATATCTTTTGAGTGTAACATCAATTGATCTCTTATTTGATCTTTTTCTTGTAAAACACGTTCTAAATTTTCAGCTATTTCTGAAATATTTTTCAAATCCACCATTTTCCTCAATGGTGTATCTATTAAGCTCATAAAAACTTGATGTTTGACTTCTTTTTCATAACAAAAAAGGAAAAGATTAATAAAAGTGCCATATGTGTTCTTTTGAATGAGGTAAATAAGATGTTTAAATTACATTATGGACAACTCCTCGGAAAAATTGATGCAGAGTTACAATCTTTCATGGATGAACAGTTAGCTCTTGTTAAGAATAACTCATTCTTAACCTACTACTATTCAAAAATTAGCGACTACCTTTTCAATGGAGGTAAAAGGATCCGTCCTGTACTTATGCTTTTATCTTATGGCGCAATTAATCCTGAAGAGCTACAGCAACCTATCATCAGAGCCTCTTTATCGATTGAATTACTACACAATGCTAGTTTAATTCATGACGATATCATGGATAATGCAGAAACTAGAAGAGGTCAAAAGGCTTTTCATGGTGTTCTTCGAGATTATGCTCAAGAGAATTATTCTTCAAACTATATTGACCATATCAATTACGGTTTAGCAATGGGTATTTTAGGGGGCGATTTTGTTTATAATCTAGCATATAAAATTTTACAAAATCATTATTTCAGCCCTGATGTATGTCTACGAGCAGCTTCAGAATTCACTGAAGGTTTTCTAGAAGTTGTCAAAGGCGTTATTTTCGAAACTGACATGCAAGGAAGATTTGAGAGCACAGAATCAGAATACTTTGATATGATTGCTGGAAAAACTGCATCTTTATTCGAAAAATCCGCTAAAATGGGTGCCATTTATGCTAATGGCTCTGATTCCCAAATATCAGCATTAGCAAACTTTGCGAAAAATGCGGGAATAGCTTTTCAAATTGTTGACGACGTTATTGGTACATTTGGTGACGAGACGAAAACAGGTAAACCAATAGATAGTGATATCAGAGAAGGAAAACGAACAATTCTTTTAATTAAAGCATTAGAAAACGCGAATGAAGAACAACGTAAAATTTTGTATAAATTTGTTGGAAATAAACATGTGAAAGATGAAGATGTAGAATTAGTTCGAAATGTAATGAAAGACACAGGTGCTTTAGTTTATGCAAAAGAAAAAGCTGAAAGCTTGTTCAAGTCATGTCAATACTTCCTCAAGACTGCAGAACCACAATTTGATCCAAAATATGTTGATTATCTTAACGAAATAGCTGCAATGGGCATTCTTCGTGATAAGTAAGGTGAGGGTTTTGCCTGACAAAAAACTAGCAGAGATTGTTTGTTTAGGTAATGAACTCCTAATGGGTGTTACTGTCAACACAAATTCTGCTTATATTGGAAAGATTTTGACAATTTTTGGTTATGAGGTAAGAAGAATAAGTTGTATTAGAGATGATTTGAATCAAGCAGTAGAATTTTTCCACGAAATGTTTCAAAGGAAACCAAATTTAGCTATTATAACAGGAGGATTAGGTCCAACATATGATGATATTCAATTAGAGATCATAGCAAACGCAACAGGATTAGCACGAACTGAAAATGACATTGCGTTGGAGCAAATTAGAATATATTACGAAAGAAAGGGTCTAGAAATAACAAAAGAGAGAAGAAAAATGGCACTCATGCCTTTAGGAGGTAAGGTGTTAAAAAATAATGTTGGTGGAGCACCAGCATGTAAATTAGATCATAAAGGTACAACCCTATTTTGTTTACCTGGTGTCCCTACTGAGATGCAAGATATATTCGAAAACCATATCATTTCTTATTTACAAGAGATAAGTACAACAAAATTAATTGAAACAAAGTTCAAGGTTTATAACCAGTTTGAGAGTAATCTAGCAAGCATAATAGGAGAAGTAAAAAAAACTTATAGTGAGGTCTATGTAAAATCTCACCCCTCTTATGGAGAAAAAAACTATATACTCTTTCACATAGCGGCAAATGGAGAGGAGATGGAAAATTCTATAATTCAAGTAAAAGAGTTGTTGATCTCTAAAATAAGAGATAAATATTCAGACACGATAATAGAGGAAGAGAGAGAAGAAAGAGTAGAAAAAAATTGATGAGAGTAAAAAAATGACAAAAAGATACTACACAATATTTATGTTAGGTACAGCAGGTTCTGGTAAAACATATTTAACCAAAACGCTATATGATTGGTTTAAACAAAAAAAACTTGATGTTGCAACCCTTAATTTGGATGCAGGTATTAGAAGACTCCCCTATGAGCCGGATATTGATGTACGAGATATAATAGATATTGATGAAGTGATTGACAAATATAACCTAGGTCCAAATGGTGCAATGATTGCAAGTATGGACTTAATAGCGACAAAGATTGATGATATTAAATCGGAAATAGACTATCAGTCGCCAGAGTATTTACTGATTGACACACCTGGACAAATAGAATTATTTGCCTATAGAAGTAGTGGTCGTATTGTGTCAAAAATTATAGCTGAAGAGAGCCAACCAGTATCCTTATTTTTGATAGACCCTTCTCTTTCAATGAGACCAGAGGGGTTTGTTAGCGCTTTAATGCTAAATATTTCTGTTTCATTTCAACTTCTTCTTCCTCAGATTCCTGTTCTATCTAAGTCTGATTTAATTGAACCAAAACATATGAAATTACTAGAGCAATGGATAGATTCACCAGAAACGATGTTTACACACCTTCATAATAATAACTCTATCTCATTGTCACAGCAACTGGGAATAGGTATTCTTGAAATATTGGAACAATTCAAAAATCTTGGCGATTTACTTCCTATCAGCTCTGAAACGGGCTATAACATTGATTCATTAGTAGGAAAAATAGAGCAAAAGTGGGGAGAAAAAGATGATTTTTATGAATGATGTCCTATTAATGAACATTATTTCCTTTTTCTACTAGAACACACACTTTTTATTATAATTTTTATGCTGTTAACTGTTAATTTGTAGGTATGTTTAATGAGATTCTTTCAACCCTTTAATCAAAATGGCTTAGCATCCACATTAGCTGAAACAAGAACTCATGTCTCTCTTTCGCCAGGTTTAATAGCCATTCAAGAACAGACAGAAACATTAGGTTATTCAGCAGAACTTTCCATTCCTATTCCACCTTCTTATGCTAACCTTTCAAAAAAAATAACACTTAATTTTAATCTTCCCCAAAAGTATAAAAATAAGGCTTTAACCGATACATTATCAATACCTCTTTTTCCTTTTTATCCTACTTCCATCGAACCAGAATTATCTGCTACATCTTTTGAAGAATACATCTCATCATTTCTTTCTTTGGATGATCATCATAAACAAGTCTTTATACTTCCTATTCCTCATTTAGGATTATCACAACTTAAAGATGTGTTTAATACTGAGTGTTCTTTTGTCATTCTTAGTGGTCTTGAACAGTATTTTACGAATCAAAGAATTTTCACTGAAACGATAGAAAAAATAAGCGCGCTAATTCCTCCAGATGTTGCACTTTACCTCCCAGGAGCTATATCACCTAACTTATACTCATTTCTCATCTATTCAGGAATAGACTTCTTTGACGATAGTATCGCCTATTTAACTGCAAGAAAGGGAAGATTTTTGACTTCTACAGCATCTTATCACTTATCACATTACCCTAAATGTTATTGCCCTCATTGTAGAAAGGAACCAATAGATTTACTTAATCACAATATTCTTGTCCTCAAAAATACTTTATCAGAGGTAAAATTTGCTTTAGAAAATGGAACATTACGTACAATTGTTGAACGAGATAATCATAATTTTCCTAATTTTTCAGCATCACTGAGATATTATGATAAAAATTACGAAAAAACATTCAGAAAACGAACGCCAATAATTCGATCATCTCCATTACTGTGCATTGGTGATGAGTCTTTATACCGTCCTGAAGTAACAGAGTTCAAAGAAAGAGTAAAAACAAGATATCAACCCAGTAAAAATGCAAAGATTCTTTTACTTTTACCTTGTTCAGCAAAAAAACCTTATTCCTTATCACGATCACATTTACTGTTCAAAGAAGCTATAAGAAAAGCAGATAAAAAAACATTTCAAATGCTCTCGGAACTCATTATAACATCACCATTATCAATTGTTCCTAGAGAGTTAGAAAATATTTACCCAGCTAAATATTATGATATACCGGTTTCGGGAGAATGGTCAGAACAAGAGATAATATCAACAAAGCGTCTACTCACAGAAGTATACACAAAATATCCAACAGAAACAATTGTCATTAATCACACGCATGGTAGAGGATATCTAGAGATAGTAGAACAAGTCTTTGAAGACACTGCTACACAAGTTTATCACACTGCTAAGGATTTACCCTCTACAAATTACCAATCTCTCTCCAATTTAACTACTACTATCAAAGAAGTAATGGAAAAAGTGAAAGAAGATAATAGATTAGTCAACCCTACTTTGCAAAAATTACGATGTCTAGCTGATTATCAATATGGAAAGGGAACAGGAGAGATCTTATTTGAAGAAAGAGTAAAGATTAAGGGGAGGTTTCCACAGAATTTACAATTATTTGAAGAAAAAAATCTTGTTGGGACTATAGTTACAGCTACTGGTTTTCTTTCTCTAACTCCAGAATACGCTCAAAAGATAATTGAAAGGTCAGTTGTAAACTTAGAATTTGCGGGAGAACAACTTATTGGTAGCAGTATTTATGCACCAGG
>CAZEQQ010000121.1:0-7420 GCA_964514425.1 uncultured archaeon | reverse complement strand
TTAATTCTAGCGCTGTAACCATTGTGACAAATGTAACGAATAGTGGAAGCTTCAAAGATTCAAATATTACAGTTCAACTCTATCTCAATAATGAAATTGTTTACTCTTCGTTTATAAATGAACTTGATTCATTAGAAATTTTTACAGCAGAGTATATTTGGTCACCTGATTATCCTGGAACTTATAATTTTACAGGTTATATCACAACTATCACGGAAGAAAAAACTATAGAAAATAATGCCTTTACTCATCTAATTCAAGTGATTGATGTCATTAACCCCACAATTTCAAATATTATCTTTTCTCCATCTGAACCAACGATTCATGATCCTGTAATTATTAATGCGACAGTTCATGATGATGTTTCTGTTGCTTTTGTAATTCTTTCTTATCGTATTAATCAAAACAATTGGATTAATGATAGCATGAATAAAGATAATCCTTTCTACACTCTAACTATTGGGCCTTTTCAAGTAAATGATACCATAGAGTTTCTTATTTATGCATTTGATAACTCTAGTAACTTCGTAATAAGTGAAAGTTTCTACTTTACTGTTCATGATCGCGATGACAGTAACGGCGATGACAGTAACGGCGATGACAGTAACGGCGATGACAGTAACGGCGATCAATTTATCCTCCCTCTAAACACTTCATGGATATATGGTTTATTAGTGCTACTAGCATTAGGAGTAACTTTAGTTAACTCAAAAAGACATTAACCAATTTTTTTGTACAAATAAAATATTTAATGCCTGTAGCAAAATGAAGTTAATAGTAAAAGAACAAAAGAAAGAAAAAAGAATAGAGAATTTGAAATCTTAAAAAATAAAAATTTTAGGATTCTAAAGCTCTTATTTGGATAAAAATCCATAAGCCTTGGTCATCGTCTCTTTCTCTTGATCAGTCACTTTTGAAAGCTCTTTAGGGTTGTAATTTATAGCAAGCATATTCTCTTTCATATCTTCTGGTATCTTTTTAAAGTTAGCATCTTCATCTATCAACTGTTTCTTGTGGTCAAGAGGAATAGCTGGCCAATAAGCAGCGAATTGTTCTTCTGTTCCTGTGGCTGGATCAAAAGCTTCATCTTTATCGCCTCTTCTAAACTTAGATGTGCCCTTATCAACCATATTGCTTCCAGTTCTCTCGATTTTTCTTCCTATCTTTCTTTCTGTTCGGTACATAGTCCTTCTAAGGACTCTGTTCATTATTCTGCTAAAAAATCTTCCAATAGACATTTTTGTCACCAAAAAAAACAATAGTGTTTGACTATATAATATTATCTGTCTTATAAGTGTTTTACTGAAAATATCTCGTAATGATGGTAAATTATTTTTAGTAAATATACATATTGAAATATTTGTTTTTAAATTATTTAACATATTTTACTTTATTTTATAAGACAGACGTTCCTCTTAGTAGCCTTTTCCAAATACTTTATTAATTAGTATACACATTGTACTAATTAGTGATTTACATGAAAAGGGGTTCTATATTTATTTCACTTATATTATTGTTATCTCCATTTATGGTTTTTAATGCCACAATAGAAGGAGATATGCCCTCCGAATATCATTATTTGGACTTTGGTGATCAACTATTGTACAAATATGACAAAATCGATGATTTATCGACCTACACCTACTTCAAAACAGATTCTTATAATCCTAGTGCAAACTCTGTTATCTTTAATAATTCTAATATCTGGGTTTATGAGGGAATGGAAAGTTTTGCCATATCCAGTGCTAACTCGTCTGAAAATTATGTTTATGCCTCTGTTGTAGAGACACACGTAGAAAAAGAACATATTAACAACTATACTAGTTTGTACTATAATTTCAACACTGAAGAGTGGAATCTCGACTATAATGATGAGTATTATGAGTATCCTGATTGGGCTTATTCAAACGTATTTTTCGCAAATTATTTTAACACTTATCCCACTCAACTTAACCTTGATTTAAAATATAACTTTCCACAAATGAATTATAGTTATAGTTACATAGACAACTACTACATTAATAACAACAGTTTTTCAATTGATACAGATGTTTATCATGAGCATATAACTGCATACTACTCCTGGACCGACAATTATAATGGTTATATAGATTTTCAAATGAATCAAACTGTTGATCATTACACCACTTACTATATTGATTCTTCAACTGGAACATTATTACGTGTAATAACTACTTCACATTACTTTGAAACAGGTTACTTTTATGATTATGTTCCCGAATTAGATGACTATGCAGAAGTGCTGATAGAATCTACAAGTAACCATACTACAGACTATTCCTTGGCTTTCTCAAATTTTGATTACACACCTGTAAGCGACGCTGATTTACCTATGATGTATGCTATATCACAGATGAATGAACTAAATAATAGCAATTCACAACTATACTTGAGTTTTGTAGTCCATGATTCTTCTGGTGCTGTAACTTTAGATCTTTACATTGATGAAACCTATTATGATACTTTTGTATTAGGACTCGGTAGTAATAATATTTCAATTAATAGTGATGCCATTGCTTATTACGGGTATAGTTATCTTCATGAATTCAAGTTTGTTTTAACTGACCATTCAGGTTTTGAACTGCAAACATATTGGTATTATTATGTTGAGGATTATAGGTATGACACTGTAGAATGGCAAAGTTGGATAGAAGGTCCCAATTATTTATATGTTTCACCCTTTACTGATATTGAAGCACACCTAAATGTTTATAGTGACACTGCTTGGACAATTGAAGCATATCTAGATTATCAGAATGGAACTAATACATTCCACATGTGGTGGAACCTTTCAGGTAATGACACAATTACTTTCTATCACTGGGGATCAGAAGAAGGTATCTACACTTATAGGCTGGAATTTAGCGATGCTAGCGGGTATAAATTTAACTACAATATTACTGTTGAGGTTGGAACAAGCCTCTCCTCTCCTACTATTGATGGACCATGGGGAATGACAAGTTATCAACTTGGAACTGATTTATGGATACTATGGACGTTATATTCGGATAGTGCTGAAATGAATTATTTCTCTCTACTTATAGATGGAGATGAAATTCTTTCTGGAACTTATGAAAATCACACTGAAGAACATGTCTCAATTAACTTAAATGATTATCTTTTTACTGAAAAAATATATAATATAACCGTCACTACCTGGAATATTTTTGGTTATGAGACCAAAATACTAGAAATTTATGCTACTCATGATGAAATAGACAATAATCCTCCAAACATCGAAGGTCCAACAGGGAAACTAACTTATCCGTCTAATTCATCCACCGTTTTAGAATGGACGATTTCTGATCCAAACCTTGAAAGGATATTATTTGTAATTAATGGAGACATTGTAGCTGAACTTACAAATGCAACAAATTCCCAAACTACAATTTACACATTCTATTTCCCAATAGATCAATATGCTGTTGGAGAATATATTATAGAAATTGAAGCGTGGGATATATATGACAACTACAACTATTTCAGTGTAACAATAAAAATTACTGAAGATGATGATAATAACGATGATGATAATAACGGTGACGACAATAACGATGATGATAACAACGGTGACGACAACAATGGAGAGGATCAATTAACTATTCCAATGAATGCTTCATGGTTATATGGTCTAGTAATACTCATGACCTTAGGATTGACTATTGTAAGCTCAAAAAGACGTTAAAATTAGATTTTTTATTAAATTCAAGTTCTCTTTTTTCTTTTCTTTCCTTTTTTTCCTTCTTTCTTCTGCACTCTTATCAAGGCAAAATTATCCTTGAAAACTCGAATTTGTATACTCTTGCGAAGATTTTATAACCTAGAACAGCTACATCTAAATTAGTGATTGCATGAAACGGGGTTCTATATTTTTATCACTAATATTAATATTATCTCCCTTTTTAGTTATGAATACCATAACGGAAGGAGAAGCTTACTCTAACTATTATTCATTAGTAGAAGGAGATCAACTTTTATATAATTACACCAAGTATTACAATGCACAAGACTACAGATACTTTAAAACAGACAATTTTAACAACTACGTACAATCATGTTTATACCACAATACTTTCATGGGCTACGATAAAGGAATGCAAAGTTTCGTCATTACTGAAAACACGACTGTGGATAATCGTGTAATTACAAATACAATTGACACCTATCAAAATATGGAGCATGAGTATTCATACTTAGATTCATTTTATAACTTTGATTTATCGAGTTGGGAGATTGTTTATGAGGACTATTTTACTTATTATCCTACAAATGAATACTTTTCATATTATGACATGAACTTCTCCTTTGACGCTTATCCTGAAGAGTTAAATATTGATATCTGTTCTTATTTTAGCTCTACTACATATGAGTCCAACTCTATGAACTATTACTTCATTAATGGCAATTTCTTTAACATTTCAACAGATATCTACACTCATTACTCTAATGTGATTTATACTTGGACTGAAAACTATCACGGTTATTTTGACTATACCGTGGAGAAAATCTATTTCACAGATGTTACATACTATATTGATTCAGATACAAAGGTGTTAGTGGGATTTAGTGAGGTCTCTGGGTTTACTTCAAATGCTTATGTCAATGAGTATATTAATAGCCTAAATGACTTTGTAGAATTTGAGCACATCTATAACTATAATGTTACAAAAGTTATAGATCTCTATCAGACCAATATTGGTTATGATTCAGTGAATGATGCAGATTTACCAGCTTTATACAATATCAATATTTTAGGTGAAATTAATAACCAATTTGAAGAACTAATTGTAGAATATATGCTAGACGACTTCTCTAATAATATGAAGGTAGATGTCTACATTAACGACGACTATTACACCACAGTATTTCAAGCAAATGGTTTCAATTCTGTGAATATCAGCATCGCAAGTTTTCCCTATTACTATTATAGTTTAGAGCATGAACTGATGTTTATTGTGACAGATCTTTCTGATACTACTCACCAAACTGTTTGGAAGTATTATTTGAACGATTATAGAACAATAGAAACAAATTGGCAAAGTTGGATAGAAGGTCCTACATACTTAGAAGTCTCTCCTTATACAACATTGGAACAACATTACTATGTTTACAGTGAAACAACTTGGGTGATGAGGCAATATAACTATGAAGACGAAGAATGGCATTTTTGGGGAGATTGGTGGCAAAGTACTGGAAACGAATCAATCGCCTTTTATCATTGGGGATCTGATGTAGGTACTTACCAATATAAGCTAGATTTTTGGGACAATGCAGGCTACAATATTCAGTATAATATCACAGTAGAAGTAAAAAACCCTACTAATCCACCCTCTATAACGGGTCATATGAACAATGTTAGCTATGAACTTAATACTCATTTGTGGTTAGAATGGGAGTTCTATTCTGATAGTGCAAACTATAACGAATATAGCATAACATTAGATGACACTGAAATAGACTATGGCACATTTGGCATATACGACACTAGAATAGTAGATATTAATCTAAAAGACTATATTTACAGTGCAGGAACTTATGAAATGAATATTATAACCTGGAATGAATTTGGATCTAACAGTCATACAATCTATATCTACGCTGAAGAAGAGGTTGATACAACACCCCCCTCCATTACTGGACCAACAGGGACATTAACTTATCCCCATGATTCTTCCACCGTTTTAGAATGGGTGGTTTCTGACCCAAACCTTGATAGAACTAGGCTTATCATTAATGAAGATATAATAGTTGAAATTACAAATGCTACAAACTCTCAAACTACCACACATACATTTTATTTTGCCATTGCAGATTATGCTGCTGGAGAATATATCATTGAAATTGAAGCGTGGGACATATATGACAATTATAGGTACCGCCGCGTAATAGTAACAATAGGTGGTGATGGTGATGGTGATGGTGATGGTGATGGTGATGGTGATGGTGATGGTGATGGCAATGGTGGTGATGATCAGCTTACTATCCCTCTAAATACTTCATGGCTATATGGTCTAGTAATACTCATGACCTTAGGGTTGACTATTGTAAGTTCAAAAAGACGTTAAAATTAGAGTTTTATATAAACTCATATTCTTTTTTTCTTTTCTTTTCTTTTCTTTAATCTTTTGTTTAAGTAATAGTAAACTATAAGTAATTTTAACGCTATTATTATAATGGTAGTTATAAATGCAGACTTTAGGGAAAAAAATCAACTTTATCTTGCTCATCTCGTCTTTTATACTTTTTAATTTAGTAATTATTCATCCATCTACATCAGTAGAATCAGAACAATCACCCACAAATATAGCAGTAAAGGTTGGTTATTACGAGAGTCATCCTCAAGTATACAAAATAGATGGTAAAATTGCAGGTATTTACTATGAACTTCTAACTTATATAGCAGAACAAGAAGGATGGACTCTAGAATGGATATTTGGCACGTGGAATGAATCCTTAACACGTTTAATAAATAACGAAATCGATATCATGACTGCCATAGCATTCACTGAAGAAAGGGCACAAATTTATGATTATAACAATGAAACGGTAATTTCTAATTGGGGCATGGTCTATACCCATAAAGACACTAGGATTGATTCTATTTTAGGTCTAGAAGATAAAGTAATAGCTGCAGTTTCTAATGACATCTATTATGAAGGACTGAAAAAACTATTGGAGGATTTTGAAATAAATAGTTCTTTCATTTTAGTTGATACTTACGCTGAAGTTTTTGAGTTAATACATGATGAGATTGCAGATTGCGGGATTAGTAGTCGCATATTTGGCATACTTAATGAGGAACAATATGATGTGAAGCAAACATCCATACTTATAAATCCCATTAATCTAAAATTTGCTTTCCCTAAGTCTGCTCCAATCAATAATATGCTCATTTATGCACTTGATAATCACCTAAAAGAATTAAAAGATGATAAAAACTCACTATATTATCAAATTCTTGATAAATATTTTTTGAACCAACCTGAAAGAATTGTTCCTAAATGGGTATTATACGTTTTTATCATTGCTTTTGCAGTTTTACTACTAAGCGGTGTTTATGTTTTTATTTTACGCAGACAAGTGAAAATTAAATCAAAGTCAATAATAGAAAAAGATGAACTAATTAAACTTGTTTTCGAACATTCGCCCGCAGGGATAGCTGTAACAACATTAAAAGGAAAAATAATAGAATCTAATAATCAATTGTTTGAATTTCTTCCTTTCATAAAAACTTTCGATGTTAAAGGCTTAAATTTTGCTGAAATCTTTCATAAAAACGATCAAGAAAAAATAAAAAACTCCTTCAATAAGATTTTAGAAAAGAAAAAGTTAGAGCCTACAGAACTTAATATTGAAGGCATTGATGAAAATATCTTCCAAATAGTTGTATCCGGTTCTA
>CAZEQQ010000120.1:0-7450 GCA_964514425.1 uncultured archaeon | reverse complement strand
ATTTTTTATTAATGAGCAGATGCATTTTATTAGTAATCAATGCACAAATCATCTCCTTTTTCCCATTTAACACCTTTACCTAAAGGGTTTTTACTAATTGATAATTTTTTGATGTTCGGGCAGGATTCAAGAGGAGTTAAGTCAAGAAAATTAAAGTTGTTTTCTGATAAATTTAAAATTTCTAGACCTGTATGATTGGTAAAAGGGCTCAAATCTATATCCTTGAGCATATTTTCTGATAAGTCCAACAAAGAAAGATTTGAACAACCTTTCAATGGTAGCAGATCTATCTCTTTTAATTCATTAATCCATAGAGAAATTTTCTGAAGATTTATGCAAATTTGTAAGGGAAAAAGGTTGATATATTGTAACTGATTGTTGAAAAGCCATAAATTTTCCAGTTTTTTACTTTCGTTCAAAGGAGCAAGTTCAATTAATCTTAAATTGTTGTCACATAAGGATAGAGTTCTTAATTCACTACAATTTGTTAAAGGAGAAAGATCTATATTCACTAAAGAATTATTTCCAATTAAAACTATTTCCAGTTTTGAGCAGTTTTCTAAAACTGAAAGGTCTACGAATTTTAAATGATTGTTAGAAAGTTCAAGAAATTTTAATTCTGGGCAGTTATCTAATGGAGATAAGTTGACTTCTAAAAGGTCATTATTTGAGAGGTCTAATTCCACTATTTCTTGATAATTCTCTATCTTTCTGTCAAAAAATGTTCCATCTTTTTTCTTTCCAGTAATTATCATTGACATGAGTTAATTTACACTCTATTTTAAGTTTTTAATTTCTCTTTTCCTTTTAATTTTAAAAGTTGTGAATTGTGGCTTTGAAAGGGAGAAAGAACCATTCTACTCCTGACCAAAATCTTCACAACTATCTCCCTTTACGAGCACTTTAGGTTCTAATACTATATTCATTGTATTTAAAAATAGTTTGAGTTCTCGTATTATTCGTTCTTTCTTAGTTTGATCATTAATCATTGTGGGTAATTCTTGAGTAATGAAAAGGTACATAGGCCTGGGCATATTAGGAATAGTCACTTCAATGTTACCATTACAATAAGCTTTCCACGCGTTTTCTACACTTGTAACTAAATTATTAACACATTCTTCAACATTTTCATCATTATTTTCTAAAGTAGCTATTAACTTTCTACAGCACGTATCCATTTCCTCAATCATGGTTGTAGAAACTTTCGTTCCTTTTTATGTCTTTGTTTTTTTCAAAAAGCAAACTCTTATTTATTTGGAGTAGCAATATAAAGTAGTAATAGTAGAGGTTATGGTATGTCAAGAAAATGTGATGAAGCAGCGTCATGTTCTGAATTAAATAAACAATTTATCCGACAAGCATCATGGACAAAAACAACACGTAATCAACTTTATCGTGAAATAGGACTACTTAATGTTAGAAGAGTCTTGGAAGTAGGGTGTGGAACAGGAGCAATAACAAGAGAACTACGGGAAAAAACGTCTGCACAAATAACAGCTATAGATTCAGATCCTATAGTTTTAGCTAAAGCTATGGAAGATATTCCTGATGTGCAGTTTTACAAAGAAAATGCAGAAAAGCTATCTATGAGAGATGAAACATTTGATGTAGTGATTTGTCATTACTTTTTCTTATGGAATCCGCAACCATTCAAGCTTCTTATGGAACTAGTAAGGGTATGTAAACCTGGAGGATATATTGTAGCATTAGCAGAACCTGATTATGGTGGGTGGTTAGAATATCCCGAATTAGGTTTAGGGAAAAAACATAGTGAATGCTTAGAATTGCAAGGAGCTGATCCTTATATGGGAAGAAAACTTCTTTCTTTCTTCGAATCAGCAGGATTAAAGACTTCTTTAACAGTTACAGCCCAGGTATGGGATCAAGAAAAACTTAAAGAAAATATTGAAATGGAATGGAAAAATGTTCTAAAAGCAGAAGAAATAACTGAAGAAGAATTCAAAGACATCATGGAGAAAGAAAAGGACGCTATTGACAACAATCTCAGAATGATTTTTTTACCTGTTTTCAGTGCAATAGGCAAAAAAGTAAAAAATGATTAATAACTAATTTTTCTCTTTATTAAATGAAAAAGAATAAGGAAAAGAAAATGTAGGGAAAAAAGAATAATCACTTTATTTTTTTTGGAAAAAGAAATCAAGAAAAACAAAAGGAGTGTTATCACGAGTTAATACACGAATAACCTTTTTTTGAATCTCTAAAATATTCGCGTGAGAACTAAAGAGTTCCATACATTCTTCTTCAGTAAGAAGAGAATGAATAATTTTTTGCCCATCAACTTGCATAATATATTCACCTTCGCTTATTTTTTCTCCATAATCGTGCCCATCATCAATGTGAACGAAGTTGATAAAACCTATACCAGAGGGTTTAAGCACTCTAATCATCTCATCAAGTGCTACCTGAATGCCTTGTTTCGTTAGATGAAAGATAGTGTTATAACTATAAACACCATCAAAAGAATTGTCCTCAAAGGGAATTGATCGAATATCAGCTAATTGGAAGGAGAGATCTATATCATGTTGCTCTGCAAATTCCTTTGCTTCATTGATAGCTTCTTCATTATTATCTAAACCTGTTACATCATAGCCATGTTTTTTTAGTATAGCCATTTTAGGATATTTCCCTCCTGCTCCACAATCCAATACCTTCATTCCTGTTCCATATCTTTTCATTAAGTAAAGAAAATCATAAATTTCAGTAGTGTATTCGCCTCTATTCATAATAAAAAATTGAAGTAAGGATTTATATGCCTTTTTCAACAACTGCACAAAGAAAATTAAGGTATGTATTTTGAAAATTAATCTAATTCTCTTTTTTGTGTATAACAAAGATTAAATCTCTACTTTCTTCTTCATGAAATACTTCTTTTTGAAAATTTCCATAAAGTTCTATATTTATCAATTCTTTTTGTTTTAAAAGTTCTAAATTTTTTTCTTTAACATTATAGAATTCAGCATCAGATATTAGTGTTTCAAATTCATGGCTTTTTTCCATTTTTTGAAATGATTTCATAAAATGCATTAATACCTTTGATTGTTCGTCATCTGCCCATTCTTGAATACGCACAAAGAAGTCCAATAAGTTGTCTTCTGCTCTTCTTACAGTAGGATTAAAGAACCATTGTTTTTCTTTTCTGTATTTATTGTAATTAACAACTTGAACTATTATTCTTCCATTATTTTTAAGTAAACTGATTAATTGCTTAAGAATACTTATCCTTTCATCTAAAGGAAATAACGCAAAACTGTTTCCTATGCAATAAATAAGGTCAAATTTTTCATCTTTTAATATTGTTGCTACTTCTCTCATGTCTCCTTCAACAAACTTAATCTTTTCTCTTAGATTTAACCTATCTACTTCTTTTTGTCCATTAGCTAAATTGTCCGGAGAATAATCTAATCCTATAGCTTTATCATAGATAGGTGAAAAATGTCTTAAGTGATGTCCTTCTCCACAACCTACATCTAGAATTACAGAAGTATGTTTATCGTATAAACGTAAATAGGAGCAGAAAAAGTCTTCTTCTCTTTTCAATCGTTGTTCCCACCCAACTATTTTTGAGTAAGGAACAAAAGTGTCTTTTTTCATAATAAATAAATATTCTGGCCAAATTTATAATTTTTGTATTTACATTAAAATTGTTTTCCCTTTTTCTTCTATTTCTCTCTTTCGAATATTTTTTTATATCTGTATTTCATTGCTCTTTTATGAAGTATTTTGTTTATTCTCAAGAGAAAGAAATTAGTGCTGATTTCCCTGAAGAGTTAACTATTGAACAAGCAATGTTAGTAATTGATAAACACCCTGCTGAAGATGAATTTGAAGGCGCTTTTATTGGTTTTGTTGATGATAATGACGATACACTTCAGTTTATTCGAATGGAATTAGATAGTTGGTTATTGGATCATCCTGTTGTTCATGGAGGAGAATATCATTACAGCTATCAAGAGGATAATCTTACAACTGAAAAAATTAAAACTATTTTAACTGATTTTTTTGGTGGTAACGATTGGAAAAAACATTGCAAACTCCAAAAAGTTTAATTCGATTTTTCGTTATTAGTCTAAAGTTTATATTACAGTATTTTTTTTGTTCTTATCTCATGAAATCTCCTAATGATACAGTAACTCTTTCTGAAGATAATTTAGATAGTTACAAGGCTAAATCTTATTCTGGTATCTACTCCTTGCACAAGTATTGGTCAAAAAAACCTTATAACATAATTAAAGAATTTATAGAAGAGTATACTCAACCTACGGAGATAGTTTTAGACCCTTTCTGTGGCTCAGGTGTTGCAATTACTGAATCTATTTTTGCTAATAGGAGAGCAATTGGTATAGATCTTAACCCTAGTGCAATATTTATTACTCAACAAGTAATAAGTAAAATCTCAACTCAGAAGTTATCAGAAGAGTTTACCTATTTAGAAAGACAATGCAAAGATACTATTAATAGTTACTATCTTGTTAAGCGAGATGAGGAGATTCTTATTGCTTCCCATTATATCTGGAATAAAGGGACTTTAGAAGAGGTATGGTACAATAAATCTAAAGAGAATATTCAAGGTAAAAATCAAAGAATCCGAGACATTCCTCAAACTAGTGATATTGTCTTAACTCAATCTTTTTCTTATACTGCTATCCCTTATTTCTATCCTAAACAAAACTTTTTTCACAATAGTAGAATTAATGCTTCCAAAAATCTTAAAGTCTATGAATTATTTACACCTCGTAATCTTTTAGCCCTCTCTTTCTTATACAACAAGATTGAACAAATTTCTGACCAAAATATTAAGAATTTTTTCAAATTTTGTTTTACTTCTTCAATTGGACAAACTAGTAAGATGGTTTTTGTCATTAAAAGACGTGGGAAACTCTCTAATTCTACTGATACTTCTACAAAAAAGGAAGTTGGTAGTTGGGTTATAGGTTATTGGGTTCCTCAAGAACACTTCGAAATCAATGTCTGGAATTGTTTTGAAACTCGATTTAGAAAGATGTTTAAAGTTAAACAAGAACAAGAGAATGAACCTTATAGTATCAATAAAGCTAAAGATTTCTCAGAGTTTCTTTCACTCAATTCAAATCTTCTTTTATTTAATGATTCTTCTTTAAATGTTCTCAAAACTTTTCCTTCTGATTCTATTGATTATATAATTACTGACCCCCCTCATGGCAATAGAATTCCTTATCTTGAACAAAGTTTATTGTGGAATAGCTGGTTGAAACACGACGTCAATTATGAAGAAGAAATTATTATTAGTGATGCTAAAGAAAGAAAAAAGGATAAAGAGAATTATTTTACTCTTCTTTTTCAAGTTTTAGAACAGATTGCTAGAATACTTAAACCTCACCGCTATTTTTCCTTGATGTTTAATAGTCTTGATGACGATACTTGGATCAGATTAATGACATACCTCAATAATCTTAACTTTTCCCTCCATAAAGTTGAAACTTTAGGGTATTCAGCTACGTCTGTGGTTCAAGATTCACGAAATTCAGGATTAAAAACGGATTTTATTATTACCTTCAAGAAAACTCAAAAAGAGCACAAGAAACCAATTATTTTATGTACTTTAGAAAAAGATTTTCATGATTTGAAATCTAAGATAGATGGTTATTTTGCAAATTCTGAAAAACCTTTAGAAGTTTATGATGTCTTGAATTACTTATTTGTTGAACTATTACAAGAAAATAAAATTGTCAGAGTTTCTGAGGTTGTCAATTATTTGTCAAAAAATAGTTTAGGAAAAAGAAAACTATCAGACACACTTGACAAATATTTACCTTAAGTTAATTTCAGAATTATGAATTTATTGTCATGTCTCTAATTCAATCAATAATTGTAAGAACCCAATTTAGACAATATTTGTACTACTTCTGATAATTTTAATTGACCATAGAGTTTATTAACATCATTTATTATTTTTGGCAAAAATAGGTGATTAAATGATAAAAAAGCATTATACTGATGTTGAAGCACAAGATGTTACAGATTATGGAAGTACGGGTACACAAATCCGTTTGTTAATAACAAAAGATGATGGCGCTCCTCATTTTGCTTTAAGAAGATTCGATTTAGTTCCTGGAGCAAATATAGGTTTACATCATCATAAACAAGAGCATGAAATTTATTTTATCTCTGGTGAAGGTGAGGTTTTTACAGAAACTGAAACAGTCATTGTTACAGCAAATGACGTACTTTACGTTCCTCCTGATGAACCTCATGGATATAGAAATACTGGAAATGAACCTTTAGTATTCATTTGTGTGGTGCCTTATTTAGAATGAACAGCATAAATGCTATAGCTTTTAGGCAGATGAAGAGTAATGATTTAGATTTTGCTCTTCACCTTATTGATTTAGTTGGATGGAGTCTTCAACGATTTCAAGTTGAAGAATTGTTACTTTTTGATGATGATTGTGGGATTATAGTTGAAGTAGATTCTCAGCCTATTGGGATGATTATTGCAATTAATTATGAAAACTTTGGATTTATTGGTAACTTTATTGTTCTTCCTGAATTTAGAAAAAAAGGGATAGGTTCTACTCTTTTTGATTATTCTATTAAACATCTAGAGAGTAAAGGCATACAAACTATTGGTTTAGATGGAGTTTTGGATGCTGTAAAGTTATATAAAAAGCATGGTTTCAAATCACAAACAAAATCTTTACGAGTTATAGTAAAAGTTCCGCCTTCTCCTGAAAAATTAGAAAATTCTCACTCATCTATTCACTCAATGACTGAAGAGCTTTTAGAACAAGTATATGAATTGGATAACAAGCATTTCAAAGCTGATAGAAGCAAACTCTTAGAATTAGTTTTCAGAAACAATAAAGACTATTGTTATGTAATCTTAAGAAATGGTAAAGTTACTGCTTATATTATGGCAGTTCCCCAAAAAGAAAGAATTGCTATTGGTCCTTGGGTTGCAGAAAACAATGAAGTAGAAGCTGCAGAATTATTACGAAAAATTGGTGAACAAACATCTCCTTTACCCTTACGTTTACCCATTTTACAGAGCAATAAAAGAGTATTAAAAATTCTTGAACAATTTGATCATTCTGTTAATTCTTATGCTATCAGAATGGTTAAAGGAGTAACTATAACTGATTCTCAAGGATATTTAGCTTTAGCTGGTCCAGATAGAGGATAAAACTAACAAAATGGTAGCTATTCTGATTAATATCCATTTTTTAACGTTTAGAAAGTCATTAGATATTTTGTTCTTTTTACTGCACGAGTTATTTTATTTCTATAATCTTGTGTGATTAGATTTTTGTTCATATATTCAACAACAAATCTTACTGATAGTGTTTCATGAATGTTTTGATCTAATAATTGTTTTTGTATATCTATTTCCGTTGATATTTGTTCATTTAAAAGTCCCCAACTGACTAATTCTATGTTATATCCTTTTTGTTCC
>CAZEQQ010000119.1:2397-7486 GCA_964514425.1 uncultured archaeon | reverse complement strand
AAAGCTTTTCCTACTGCGAATTCTTTCATTTCAAATTCTTTCTCTTTTGATTTGTTATCACCTTTTTTTACTCGTGGACGGGTCCATATTTCGAAGGTAGAATCGGGCATAATGGGATCACCAACCCTTATTCCAAGTTCTGCTACTTCATCTTCGCTACTACACCCTACATCTATGAACATATTATCCATAGTAACGACTTTATTTCTTTCTTCTGGTGCTAAAACATGCGGAGGTTTAGCTGTTATAATACCAGGAAGTAACTCATTGCTTTTATTCTTAATATAAACTCGTTGGGTAAGAAGAGATTGATCCCACCATCCTCCTAATTGGTGAAATTTGATGTAACCATCTTTTGTTATTGTATTAACTTGAAAGCCTATTTCATCGATATGTCCAGCTATCATTATTTTAGGTTCTTCACTTGTTCCTTTCTTCGTAAAAATGAGTGTACCTGTCCGATCTTTGTCTATTTCATCTGCAAATGTTTCAACATATGTCCTTAATTTCTTTTGAACATCCCATTCGAATCCGCTTGGTCCGAAATCATTACATAACTCTTCAAAAATTTTAGTATTAAATTTTGCCATGAATAAAGCAAGAATAACTATTTTTGAAGTTTTTGCTTTTAATTTCATTTCATTTTTTGAAGACACTTTTTTTTAAACCTTTCAATATTCAGCTTTCTAAAGAAGATTGTGTTGATTATTTGTATTTCTTGACATAGTATTTCCTATTATATTATAAAAATCTGAACTAATTTTAACTTCTTTCCTCTTCTAAAAGTATCTTCTTTCTTCTAAAAGTTTACACAAAATATCTCTACTTAACAAATTCAATAAAGAATCCAAAAGTCTTAAATAGTCTAGTATACTACTCCTTTTATCTGAATTATTTCACATTTATTAAATAATTTAGGATAATTTGAAGTGATGGAATGAAACAAAGAAAAGTATTATTTCTGATAACCTGGATAATTTTTGTAACTATTGTATTATCTGCTTCAGCTACAGACGCGAAGACATACTCTGGTTCAAAAACTATTTCTCGTGGAGGCTATATTGCAGTTAGTCAAGATGTTGAGAAAGATGAAGAGATTAGTTGGTCATTTACAAGTTCCAATCAATATGTTGGAATATACGTTTTTGCCATGACTGAGACAAACTTCAATAATTTCGAGAGAGGTAATTACGCGTCTACATATGTTTATACCTTATCTAATGGAAATTATATTAGAGATGAAGGAACATTTGAAGCTAAATCTGATACTACATGGTATATCGTTTTTTGGCATTTTGAGGAACAAACTGCATCTTCAACGACAGTAACATATAATGTTGAGTTTCCTTCAACTTTTCCTACATTGATAGTTGTTTTACTTATTGTAGGTGTTGTTGCATTGGTAGTATTCCTAATAATTAAAAACTCAACAAAACAAAGATCTAGCTACCCATCCACTTATCCCCCTACGAATTCTTATCATCAGCAAATGCCAACTTCTGCTAATCAACCGCACCAACCGCCTTCTGCTAATCAACCGCACCAACCGCCTTCTGCTAATCAACCGCACCAACAATCACCCTTTGAGAAAGTCATTGAAACACCTGTAGAAGTGAGATACTGCACCAATTGTGGGAGTGTCATGAGAAAAATTTTTTGCCCAGACTGTGGTACAAAACGCGAATAATATAACATTCGCTACTTTTTTTCCTATCAAAATGAACAGCTACCATTCTAGTAACAAATTAAGGATTGTACTGAAGAAAGGTTTCTATTAAGTGAGATAAAAATCGGTAGATTCTATATTATCGTCCATTTCTATATTCTTCTATTACGACCTCATTTTTTCCTTTTTTCTTTAGAGTTTTTTATAGGTTCTTTTTAGTGCTCTACCCATTCTTTTTCTTTTTATCCTCTAATCCTTTAACATACTTTATTGCTTGTTCGCTTGCCACTACTGGCATTTCTGTCATAGGATTCATTTTCATGTAATCAAAATAGGTTCTTTTTCTACTTGGGTCTTTTTTCTCTTTTGTTAGAGGCTCTTTTCCCATCTTTTCTCTTATCACGTTAACTCCTGCTCTTAAAGCATCATTTCTTGTTTCTCTTATTATGTCTGAAGCGATCATCATGAGTTTAACAGGTGGCATTTTGCCGACATCCCCCAAAGCTATTCCTTGAATCTCCTTCAGTCCTTTTTGTACCATATAACCTACTACTTTTTTTTCTAATTCTTTTTGTGTGAGTTTACTAAGTTCTTGCTTTATACTTTCTTCGTCCATGATTATTTAATATAGAGCAGTGGATTTATTCCTTTCGGTTACTCAAAGTAAGGATAATAAAAAGAATATAGTTTTATTATGGAGGTTTGGAATTTGTTTTCTGTATGTTATTCTTTGATAAATCTTGAAAGAGCTTTTTCTTTTGTTAATTCAGAAAAATTATAAGCGTTATTTAATATATTTTTATAGTTGAATTACATTATGAAACTCAAAATATCCTCTTTTCTTCTACTTCTTTTAACCCTTTTTTTTACACCTAATAACTTCATTAGTGCTGAAGATGACGTTGTCTGGGGAGTGAAAAAAAATGATTCATTTTCGTGGACAATAAAAACTTTTACTAATACAACTTATGAGCCATATCCCTTTAAACAAGCTGATATTATCATAATGAAAATAAATGAAGATTTACCTACAAACTATAATGAAGATGGAGATATAGTTATTCCAGTTCAAGATGTTATTGATACTTTTTCCTTTTACATAAATGGTGAGGGATATGATCATATACTTGCACTTCTTTTGTTCTTTTTCCCTCGAACAATAGAAAGAAAGGTTGATGGGGAATTGGTTAACTCCTTTGAATACTTAGATGGATCCTCTTCTAATTATACTGAAGAAGTGGAAAGAGATGACGTTGTTTATAAGCGTGTTACTCATGTTTCAGCTTTCAATCATCCTGAGTATTTCGAATCCCATACTATTAAAACTATTACTCATGCAAATTGGAATTATTCTTATGTTCAAGTTCGTTTATTTGATAAAACAACTGGTATTTGTAAAGATTATACTTTGCAAGAAGATAACAATTATTTGGGAGCAATAAACTCATTCACACTACACATAGAGTTACTCCCCAAAAAAACTTCTTTTTCTCTATTTTCTATTATTTTTCTTGCACTCATTCCCATTGCTTATGGTTTGCATAGAAGAAAAAAATTTCCAACATTTCACACTAAATGATTACAAAAAAAGCTTATTTTGATTGAACTAAATGTTCTTTCATTTTTTCTGCTAATTCATGCGCATTTTCTAATACTTCATCGATTTGCTCTTGTGTTATGTTATCTACATGTATTCCCCCAACTATGATTAAAGAGTTGGTAAATACTGATGAGAGTTTCTCTGCGATAATTTCTGAAACATAGTAATCTTTGTGAGTGCCTTTTGTTATCCATTTATTTAATAATTGGCTACTCTCAAAATTTCTAAATGAACAACTACCGATATGATGCTTGTCCCCACCTTCAAACGCTACCAGTAAATCATCACCTATAAACATCATCTGTCCGTAAATTTTTGTAATTCCCCTTCCACTGATGAATTGAATAGTTGTCATCTTTCTTTTTTCTCCTAGCTTCTATTTTCTCGCTATTTTTAGTACTGTAATTTATGGTTTCAATTTGATAAATCTTGCTACATTTTACTCTGTTATTATTATTATTTCTTACATTTAATGGAAGAACTTAGGCTACAAAAAGGATAATAGCTTTTTTCTTTACTTAGCTAATGCTAAAGAAGTTCTTTGCAAGAAATTCGTCAAATACTACAATAAAATTTTTTCGCAAAAACTTATTTTTATGAATGTTTTTTTATTCTTATGAAAAAAATCCCTCTATTTCAAGTTGATGCATTTACAGAAAAACCTTTTTCTGGAAATCCTGCAGCAGTGTGTATACTTGAGGAAGAATTATCTGATGAGATTTTATTATGCATAGCAGCAGAAATGAACCTTTCAGAAACAGCTTTTATCTACACTTCAACCTCTGATTTGACTACTTCTTCTCATTTCCATTTGCGTTGGTTTACACCAACTACAGAAGTTAAGCTTTGTGGTCATGCTACCTTATCAGCTGCCAAAATTTTGTTTGATCATTACCATATCTCTAGCAAAGAGATCTTTTTTGAAACTTTGAGTGGTGTTTTGAAGGCAAAAAGAGTTGATGAAGGTATAGAACTAGATTTTCCTCTTTCTACTCCTGACCCCATACCATTTAATGAATCCATTATTAGAGCTCTGAATTTATTAGATACGGATGTTTTATCTATGCACTATGCAAAGAACTCAGGAAAAATTCTTGTTGAAGTTAAAGAAAAAATACTTCTTGCCACTCTTAGTCCAAATTTTGAATCTTTATTATATTGTGAGTTCGAACATCCTTTAATGGGATTAATAGTCTGTTCTAAAGGTGATGACAACTATGATTTCTATTCTCGTTTTTTCGCTCCTTGGAGTGGAATCAATGAAGATCCTGTTACAGGTTCAGCTCATACAGTGTTAGCTCCCTATTTTATGAAAAAGTTAAACAAAAGCACGTTTAAAGCAAAACAGCTTTCTAAAAGAACAGGTGAATTAGTTGTGTCTGTTGATGAATCAAAGCAAAGAGTAAAAATACTAGGAAAATCAGTTTTAATTACGGAAGGAACTTTAAGTATCTAATCCCGTTTCGTTAACTATTCTTTTTGGTTCTTCAATCTATTTCAAAGCTATTTTTTATTTCTTAATAAAATGAGTGCTTATTTCTGGTTAGATTTCTGTTAGCTAATGTTAAAAGAAAAATAATTAAAGCACAACAAATTTTTGGTTTTAATGATTCCCAAAAGAGAAGACAATGTAGAACAAATTCTATTTCAAGCAGCAAAAAGCACTATTAACACTTGGTTAAAGATAGAAAAAAGCGAGAAACTAACTATTTTTTCGGACTCAAAAAGATTAGAGTTATCTAACAAGATACATAATTATGCGATAAGTCAAGAAATAAAAACTGATCTTATTTTTTTAAATACTTTAACTGATTCCCATAAAA
>CAZEQQ010000119.1:0-2387 GCA_964514425.1 uncultured archaeon | reverse complement strand
AGAAATTAGTGATTATTTTTCAAAATCTTCCCCTCACGACGTTCTTATTAATAATTTTTCTTGGGATTTTTATTCTGAAAACAAATTATTCGAATATTTTCCCACATTTAGTGTCCCTAGAACTTTTAAAGGTCGTTCTGCTACAATCCGTTCTAGGATTCCTACTCAAGCTCTCTATCAAGGATTAACAACTGATCATCAGTTAATACAGCCTGTACTCGAAAAGTATCTCAAGATTAAAACTCAATCCTCTATTCGAGTTATGAGTTCTGTAGGAACGGATCTTACCTTTAATATTCGTCCCTTTCAGTTTCTAAATTTTAGTGCCCATAAAGCTGGTGAACATGCTTTTCTCCCACCTGCTGAAGTTTATGGTGCTATTGTTGAAGGTTCAGCGAATGGTAAAATAGTTATTGATATGACTATTGGGGAGTTCGTTTACAAAGGTGAGATTTGGGAAAATTTTGGTTTAGTTGATCAACCTCTAACTCTTCAGATTCAAGAAGGTGTAATAACTTCAATTACTGGAAGTTCTTTCTCTGATAGATTGAAAGAATGTTTTAGTAGAGTAGAAGAAAGTTGTAAAATGCTTGTAGAATTAGGGATTGGATTATCTTCAATAGTTAAAACAGGACATATAGGAGCTGATGAGTGTATGTTAAATACTTGTCATTTCGGTTTTGGTGATAATCAGTTTTATGGTGGGGTAAATAAGGCTCCTATCCATCTTGATATGGTTATTTCTAATCCTAAAATAGAGGTAAAAGATAGAGAAATAGAAACAAAATAGAAGAAGTAAAGTCCATATTTATACTATTCATTCCGAAAGAATTAAAGATAGAAAGGTTTGTTTATCATAAGGGAAAAAAATGCTTACAAATCATAGAATATTCTATCAAGATTCAGCAAAGTTGGAGAATATTTCTGATGAATCTATTCATTTAGTTGTTACATCTCCTCCTTATCCTATGATAGCTATGTGGGACAGCGTTTTTTCTTCACAAAACCAGAAAATAAAGAAATTATTAGAAGAAAGTAAAGGACAAGAAGCTTTCGAACTCATGCATGGATGTCTTGATAAAGTATGGGCAGAGATGTATAGGGTGTTAGTTCCAGGAGGAATAGCTTGTATTAATGTAGGAGATGCTACTAGAACACTTAGTGATAACTTTCAGCTCTATAGTTCTCATTCAAGGATTCTAAGCCATTGTTCTTCTCTTGGTTTTCAAATTCTTCCTTCTATTCTTTGGAGAAAACAAACCAATGCTCCTAACAAATTTATGGGCTCGGGCATGTTACCTCCTGGTGCTTATGTTACGTTAGAGCATGAATATATCCTTATTCTGAGAAAAGGAGGAAAAAGATTATTTAATACTCAAAACGAAAAGAATGTTCGTAGAGAAAGTGCTTTTTTCTGGGAAGAAAGAAATCTTTGGTTTTCTGACCTCTGGACTAATTTGAAAGGAACAAGACAAGAATTAGAGCATGAAGAGGTAAGAGAAAGAAGTGCAGCTTATCCCTTTGAATTAGCTTACCGATTAGTGAATATGTTCTCAGTAAAAGGAGATACTGTTTTAGATCCTTTCCTTGGATTAGCTACCACAACCTTAGCTGCTATAGCTTCTGAAAGAAATAGTATTGGAATAGAAATTGAGCCTAATTTTAAACAAATTATCAGTAAAAGAATTGAAAATTCTCAAGTATTTCTGAATAAGTATATTGAAGAGAGATTAGCTAATCATATTAAATTTGTGAATACCGAAAAAAAGAAATCGAGAGAGTTTAAGTATGCAAATAAACATCATCAAATTCCTGTCATTACATTACAAGAAAAAGAAATTATTCTGAGGTTAATAGAAAAAATAAAAGGTACCGATTTGGTTAACTTTGAAGTTTCATATAGCCATTTGCGTTCCAACTAGACAATTGATAGCCATAATGGAATAATAAGTATTGAAGATATGGAACAAACAATAGAATTAGTGGTTGAACTGTTAAAAAAACTGAACAAAGAAACGGTTGAATCTTTCACAGAAATATAAAAATAAGGGAACTTTTCCCCAAAATTTCAACCCAATTAGATGCCTATTTTTAAAATTCTTAAGCCATAATTATTACTAATAATACATTGTGAATAAATAGTCTATGATAAAGGATATAAATTAATCATAATATCGGACTATATGCCTCTCAATTATATTGGAAGCAAACTTTCTTTGTTAGACTTCATTCACTATGTTGTAAAGAAAGAAATAAAAGAAAAAATCAATGTAATAGGAGACCTTTTTGCGGGAACAGGTGTTGTGGGTATCAGTTTCAAAAAAGAAGGTTATAAAATAGTAGCAAATGACATTCAATATTATAGCTATGTTATAAATAAAAAGTAT
>CAZEQQ010000118.1:0-7501 GCA_964514425.1 uncultured archaeon | reverse complement strand
TTTTATGTTCGAGAAAATGCATAATAGTGCCTAAAATCTCTCGTTCATAATCAAAATAGAGATTGAAGTCAAGTTTAGCCATCTGCTTATCAATTAACGCTCTTGGTAACTGCTCAGAAGTGATGTAATCAATATTATAATTTTTTAACTTTTCTCGAATATCTAGAGAAGCTAAAGAATCGTTCATAATATAGGAATGACCCACAAGCGCAAGTTTAGGTCGAGTTTTAGGACCATTTTCCCAACACGAAAAATCTTCAGAAGATAAAATAAGTGCTTTTTCATGTGCTTTTTGAGCTTTTATTGCTCTAATACCTGCTATTAAGATTTTTAAAGGGTTTTTAGTAAATTTATATCCTATTGAAAACATGTGTTCAACAAATTTCTTTTTCCCATGTCCAGCTTTAGCTGTTGAATAGAAAGGCATGATGATAGGAGGTAAAGTAGGAAACATAGATTGTAATACTTCAGCTAATCCCACAAATTTAGGACAACCACTGTTAGTTTTATGTTTACTACCTAGTCTAGGAATAAACAAGAAATCAACTTGGTCTTTAATAGCCATAACATGACCAAAGTAAAGTTTAGTAGAGTAACAGTCTTCACTAGGTGCAAGACGAATAGAGATGTCTTTAATTTGCTTAGTTGTTGGAGGCGAAACAACGACTTCTGCACCAACTTGTTCAAAAAAAGTAATCCATAAAGGGTAATATTTGTAATAAAGAAGTGCTCGAGGGATCCCAACTTTTTTAGTCTTCTTTTGACCATTATTAACTAAAGTAGTTGAAGAACACAAAGTAGAATGAGAACCTTGTATATTATGTTCTTTCTCTTGTGAATGTTTGAATTTACTACTTTCTAAAGCACTCATACTATCTGTAAGCCCTTTTTGTACCCTTCTAAATAAATATTTGCAGTGTTTACTAATTTAAAGTAAGGCTAAATTGGCTTTAAATAAAATTCTAAAAAAAGTTACAATATACAACTACTGAATAACCAGAAAAAATAGAAAAAGTAGAAAAGGGAGCCTTATATTTTGTTGAGATGAGAGATTATAAGATGATAAAGAATAAGGTATTCGTATTCTAGTTCTACATAATTCTCATAAAGTGGCATTTCATAATTGTTAACAATCATGATAACATTATACCAAGAACTATTAAATGATTGAAGAGAAGTAGCAAGACTATAAACACCAAAATTACTTCCACCTTTAAATCCTACTTGTTGCCAATCATCTTCGAATGCAACACCAGGATTATAATGCATAGCAGAAAAATCTTTTACAGTATCCAGCATCTCTTCAATTTGAGAGATAGTAAAAAACCATTCAAGATGTTTATGAGTGTCTATATCTGCCCAAACGTCGGATTTAGAGAGATAGATGATATCGTTAATATTCAATTGAGAGACAACTTCAGATAGATAAGCTTTCTTTTCTGTAATATTCATTTGTAAATAAAGTTCTAAATCTTCAACACTAGTTAAATAACGCAATTTAAACAACTCAGAAGTTTTTAGGAGAGGAAGAGGGTAACTAACAGGAAGATAACTTTCAACTACATCTCTTCCCAAAAAATGTATCAAGTGATCCGTTGCAGTATTATCGCTGATTTCAATCATATAACGAGCAAAAGTTTCGAGAGAATATACTGAACCTGCAGGCCAAGTATGCATTTCACCAGAGGGCAAAGACTTTAACTCATTCAAAATAGGGATCTCTGTTTCCCAATTAATAGTAGGGTCAGTAGTAATATTATTGTATAGCGCATAAAGAACAAAAATTTTGAAAGTTGAAGCTACCGATTGTAAACCATCATAAGATTGGTTAAACAAAGTTACACCATCTTTGGTTATAAGAAGCGATTTATCATCCTGGTTAGATAAAGAGAAAAATTGAGTAGTTATGTCCTCCAGTTCCAATGAAATTAGGTAATCATTATTAAAAGGACCTAAAGATAGATAGAAGGCATTAATCAAATGTTTAGTTGTGATACCCACTTGGCCAGTAATATTCCCATAAGTCATGATAGCATCATAGTAATAAGTTTGAGAAGTAATTTTTCGAGGTACAACATCATTAATCTCTCCATAATGATTTTTGAAACTATTGAGAATATATAAAATACGATCCATAGAAATAGCCCCTTTAAATGTAATTGAAAAGTATGGTTCAAGCTGGTCTGTAGTGTTGGCGCGATAAATACCTAATAATAGCCTAATTAATGCCTCTTCTTCTGTTTCTTTTTGTTCATCCTGATCACCATTATCATTGTTATCGTCAATTCCGTTATCAACAGGGGGCATATTGTATAAAACTAAAGTAATAATAGTTGCACTAACTAATGTAATTGCAATTAAACTAGAAATAAAGATTGATTTTTTGCTCATTGTCTCTTCTTTCCTATATTTTTGCTACTTTTTGACAAAGAACTATATAATTGTTTACATTCTCGATTTTCGGAAAGTTAGAAAGAGTAAATCGATAAAGAACTATCTCTTTTAGATAAAAGAGTTCTACAATTTTTAATAAGTAAAAATACATTTGCTTTACCTGAGCAAAAGTGTCTACCATATTCTGGAAAAATTCATAAAGAAGCTAAAAATGCTGAAGAGTTATGAATATAAACAGCATGTATGAATTAAACATTCTGAAGAATGAATACTTTTATTGGAGAAACTCTTTATCTATTCAAAATAAACTCCTCTTAAGTTTCCTCATGAGTTGTTTAACAGGACTATTAGCACAAACCAAATTTTATCTGCCTTGGACACCTGTACCAGTCACAGGACAAACATTCGCAGTTTTTTTCTCAATATTCATGTTAGGTTCTATTTGGGCAGGAATAAGTCAAACCATATACTTGTCAATAGGATTGATAGGAGTTCCTTGGTTTGCAGGGGGAAAAGGAGGGTTAATCATCCTTATCAGCCCCACTATAGGTTATTTAGTGGGATTTATAGTAGCAGCATTTGTACTAGGTTACATAGTGGATAAAAGTGAAAAAATCAAAAAGGGATGGTTCTTAATAATTGCAATAGTATTGACAAATTTTCTTATCATACATGCTTTAGGGTTAATAGGATTAGCATGGTCAATCTATCTTTCAACAGGAGAATATATGAGTTTCAATTATTTGATGTATATAGGTTTTTACCCTTTTATCATTGGAGATATAGTGAAAATATTTCTTATAATAGGAATTGGAAAAACTATTCTTCCTACTAAAAAGATAATAATGGCAATAGAACAAAACAAAGAAATTTGAGTAAATAAAAGGTTAAGGCGAGAGGAGAGACGATTACTCCTCCCTCAAGGGGTCTTTTTTGCTATTTGGATAAAACTAATCAACTCTAACTAATTTTTCCACCTTAACTATTCTTTTTACTATAAACCAAGCAGGAATAAGGGCTACAATTAAGAATATGTGCACAAACTGCATAGCAACTTTATACCCTGCAGTATCAGCTATAATGCCAATGATAACAGCACCTAAAGCTACTTGACCAACATTGGATAAAGACATAAACCAATTGTAAAGGGTACCACCGATTTTCCCTGCAGAATGTTCCATAGCTAATCTCATCTGATTAGCTTCATATCCACCATTAATAGCACCAATAACAACTATATAGATATACAAAAGCAGAAGGTTGTGAAGGTCGAGGAAATAGAGCCATATAATAACAAGATTATAAAGCAAAGTAGCACCTAAGAAAACAGGATAGAGAGGTAAAAGATCTCCAGAAATACCCATAATAATAGCACCTATAATTTGACCTAAGGCAAACAGAGTTATTCCTATACCGATAGTTTCTATATCCAACCCTGTTTCAACATTAACAAAAGTAGAAAAAACAGAGATGATAGTTAAGCCTGCACCAGAAAAAATCATAAAAACACTGACAATCCAAAGAGTAGAACTTCCAAAAGCTTTCTTATAGGCTAACTTTTCAAAAACGATCTCTTTTTTCTCTAATTCAGGAGGCTCTTTATAGAGGAAAGCTACAAAACAAGCTAAAATAACTAAAATACCCGGAAAAATATATGCAACCGCCCAACCTATAGAGTCAATGAGCATACCTAAAGTAACACCAGAAACAAGCATACCCGCACCTCTTCCACCCCAACCAACTCCTTGCATAAATCCTCTACGTCGTTGAGGAGTAACATCAACAGCTAAACTATCTATAATAGCATCACTCAAAGCAACACAAAGGGATAAAGACATACCAACAAGAATAAAGAAGGGAGAAAAATCAGTAAAAGTTGGTAAAAGTAGCCAACCAACAATACCTAAAGCTGCAGCAATAAACATATACGGTTTACGACGACCATATTTACCAATAGCAACATTATCTGAAAGCATACCATAAATAAGTTTGATATACCAAGGAATCATAATAATGGCATTATAAACTAAAGAAGTAGAAGCAGGAATACCCATAACTCTTTGCATAAAAACAGGTAAAAGAATAATAGCTGCAAAAGCAACCCCTTGAGCAAAGTAGAAGAACCCTTGAATAGCTAAATACCATTCTTTCCAATTTCTTTCTAAGTAATAGAGATCTAAATCCTCATTCATAATTAGGGGAAAAAAGGTAGATATTTAAACTCTTTTAACTCTAAAGAAGTGATCCAAAAATATTAAGGATAGGACGGATTAACTTTACACTACTTTGCTTTCCATATAATTTCTATGATAGCAATAAATAATTAAGTGGATAACTCTATGAGAAGGTAATGAACTTTTGAATTTCCAACTATGTGTTGATATAGTTTCATTTCGACCAGTATAACATAGAATCGTCATTTCCTTTTCTGCTCTTTCCTTCCTTTTATTAAATACCTCATACTCTATTCCATGAATAATCTTTTTTTGAACAACATCCATTTCAGGATTAATCGACTTAAAGCTAATTTTAGATATTTCATCATATTGAAATTCAACTTCAACTTTTTCTTTTCGTTTAATTTTAACAGAATTTGGGGATATAATGAGTATTTGTTTATAGTCTCTTAAAGTAGTAATTATCATTACAACTGCCACTGTAAAGAATAGCATTAACACCAGGAAATATATAATCAAGCTTATAACTGCCATTACAAACCAATAATCAATTGGTAAAGGTGTACTGTCATTTAAGTTAATATTTGATAACTTAATATCGGTAATTATTGCTACTGCAACAATTGGAACTATAGGAAGAGTAGCAATGAAAATTGCAGAGAATATATCCACGAAAGAAAGTTTTGCTTTGAATTGAAATGTGTGTTCTTGATTAATTAATTTCATCAGTTTGTCTTCATTTAGTTCTTCATACACCATAAAGACATTTTGCACTTTTTCTATTAATATTTTTGTAAAGAAAGAGGAAAGAAGAAAAATTATAGAACTGTAAACTTCTGTTAAATAAGAGTGAAATATTTAATAGTAATACCAAATACTTCTGTAATCTTCCACATTTTCTCCTATATCTTTCAAATCTCTTAGATATTGTGCTATTGGGACATCGGTATAAAGATAGGGATTAACAGGAACAATGTTTTTTTCCCATGGATGAAAAGAGTACACTCTTCTTCCATCAGCTAAGACTGATATTAATTCATGGTCTTGGTTCGCACGAATATGGTTTTTCCCTAATCTTGGTACATTGAATACTGGTTCATCACATCTGAATACCCCTGGTAAAAGTCTTGCTTCTTCCTTCCTTTCTTGAGCTAGTCTAGATACAGGGACAGCAAATCCTTCAACCTCATCTTTTCCTTTCATATTGAAGGTATAGTAAGTATCTATTCCTGCTTGTTTAAGAAGGATACGGAGTTTAACAGTTTCAAATCTTCTAGAATTAGCGAAAGTAAACACTTGCTGATTATAAACTGATATTCCTGCTGCTTTCAATCTGCTTATTGCGTCAACTACTTCTGGTGTTATTTCATAAGCGTGTTGTGCGTGAGTAACAACACAAATATTTCTTTTTCCTCCGATATTATAGTTATTAAGTATATCACAAAATTCTTTTGTAAATCGTTGAGGAACAGTGACTGGTGTGCGTGTAGCAACTCTTATACTTTTAATATGGTTAAACTCTGCTAATTTTCCAATTATATCTTCCATCTTTTTGTCAGTCATACACAGAGGGTCTCCACCTGTTACTAACACATCCATTATCTCTTCGTGGTTACCGATGAAATCTAACGCATTATTCAAGTCTTCATTACTGGCCATAGCTTTGGGCATAAAAGGAGAGGTTATTTCCCAATTTCTTTGGCAATATACACATATCTGTGGGCAAGAATCGTAGGGTTTGAGGATTACTACTTTGGGGTATCTCCTCGTTATTAAGTTAATAGGTGAAGTATCAGCTTCTTTCATAAAATCGAATTCGATTCTTCTATCATCTTTGTGATCTATCATGTTTTTTACGTATGATATTGGAGGAATGACTTGTTTTCGTATTGTATAATCATTTTTTGTAGGAGAAGGATCCATTAAATGGAGATAGTGAGGAGTGATACCAAAGGGGACATGTTTTTCAACTGAAAGTTCAATAGCTTGTTGCTGTTCATGAGTTAAATGAATAACTTGTTTCATTTTCTCATAAGTGTCCATATCTTTGATAACATTAACAAAATGCCATTGATAATTCAACCAATCCTCTTCAGTTCCACCAAAAACTTCCAAAATTTTTGCTTTGTTTTTCTTACGTAACTCTATAACTTCTTGATCTAATCCAGAAGGATAATTGTCCAAATAAATGTTCATCTTTTTAGAAATCTCATCAAGAAAATCACTTCGTATGTTACTTCTTTCATAACTTGAATACTGGTCATAGTCAGGGACATCTAACTCTTCGGTTAACCAACTTGGATAAACATCAGACGTTTCTGTTAAAGCTTTAAAAAGGTGGATAAACTCTTCGATAAAATCATTTGATACATTATCATTCTTTCCTTCTCGTGCTGCTATCCAGAGATGTTCCAAAGCTATGAACTTTACTAGTCTTTCATTTCTTGGAGAGATGATATTTCTAAGCGTTTTTAATGCTTCTTTGAGAAGAACATAATTGGGTGAATCTATAGGACCATCTGTTCTGTCAAACCTATAGCGCCAATCCAGCATGTCTAAATAATTTCTTAAATCTTCTCTTGCTCCTTCTAAAGTTGAATTATCTTTTAGAAGAGAGTGTATAATGGGATAATTATCCCATAATTCTTTCCATTTTTCTTCTGTACTACTCATAGAATAACAACTCCTATTTTTAATCCATTAAAATGAGAAATTTTTTTTAGTCAAACTACTATTTTTTCTCATTTTTTGCTCAATTTCTAGAGAGTATGAATTAGTTTGTACGAGGAGTTCAAATTATATAAAATTTCGGATAATACAGTTTGAAACGCAATAGATAATAGAAAAATTCTTTATCATTTAGATGTTTTGTCAATTACCTTCCCTCACGGTAGGGGGTATTCTTCTGCTTTCAAGATAAAAAAATGAAA